>NZ_JBHYMQ010000014.1:0-164595 GCF_042742985.1 Streptomyces sp. NPDC058864
GTCGCGAACGGCTCGGGCGGCCCCTTTTCAGCGATACCCGGAATTCCATGCGCGACGTGACGGCTGAGAAATTCCGGGGAATTCTCCGGAGCATCGGCGAGGGTATTCCGCATTGAACTCCTGCCCGGGGATCACGGCTCCAAACGCCAAGATTTCATCGACAGCACGTGATGATTCCGAGGATGTGACCGAGCCCACAAGGACGCCGTTCCGTCCCCCAATATCCGGGCAAATCACCCCTTCCTCACGGCATCCGCGCGCCTGATATCAGCAACACCCGCCCATCACAAGGCCCGTGTGGCATGCAATAAGAAATTCCGCCCGCTACGTTGTTTCCGCATGACCGTCGCTAGGGAATTGCTGCTCGACACCCCGGCAATCGAGGACGGCGCCGCACTGTGGCGCATTGCCCGCGATTCCCGGACCCTGGACCTGAACTCCCCCTACAGCTACCTCCTGTGGTGCAGGGACTTCGCCGGCACCACCGTGGTGGCGCGTACGGAGCACGGCGAACCGATCGGCTTCGTGACCGGCTACGTCCGCCCGGAGCGCCCCCGCACCCTCGTCGTCTGGCAGGTCGCCGTGGACGGGGCGCACCGCGGCCGGGGGCTCGCGGCCGCCATGCTCGACGACCTCGCGCAACGGGCCGCCGCGTCCGGAGTGCGCGAGGTCGAGACCACGATCACCCCGGACAACGAGGCCTCGCACCGCCTGTTCACCTCCTTCGGCGCCCGCCACGGAGCGCGGACCGAGCGCGAGGTGCTCTTCGACGCGCCGCTGTTCCCCGACGGTCACCAGCCCGAAGTCCTCTACCGCATCGGGCCCCTCGTCTGACCCGGCCGTCCCCGCACGACTCCTCCTCCCCCACAGAAGGAATGCACGGTGACCATCACCCCGCCCGCCATGTCCGTCTTCGAGACCCTCGAGTCCGAGGTCCGCAGCTACTGCCGCGGCTGGCCCGCCGTCTTCGACCGCGCGCAGGGCAGCCGCCTCTTCGACGAGGACGGCCACGACCACCTCGACTTCTTCTCCGGCGCCGGCGCCCTCAACTACGGGCACAACAACCCCGTTCTCAAACGCGCCCTGCTCGACTACCTGGAGCGCGACGGCATCACGCACGGCCTGGACATGAGCACCACCGCCAAGCGCGCCTTCCTGGAACGCTTCCAGGACGTCGTGCTGCGCCCGCGCGGCATGGACCACAAGGTGATGTTCCCGGGACCCACCGGCACCAACGCCGTCGAGGCGGCGCTGAAGCTGGCCCGCAAGGTCAAGGGCCGTGAGTCGGTGGTGTCCTTCACCAACGCCTTCCACGGCATGTCGCTGGGCGCGCTCGCCGTCACCGGCAACTCGATGAAGCGGGCCGGCGCCGGCGTCCCCCTGGTGCACGGCACCCCGATGCCCTTCGACAACTACCTCGACGGCCGCGTCCCCGACTTCCTGTGGTTCGAGCGGCTGCTGGAGGACCAGGGCTCCGGCCTCAACCAGCCCGCCGCCGTGATCGTCGAGACCATCCAGGGCGAGGGCGGCATCAACGTCGCCCGCCCCGAGTGGCTGCGCGGCCTGGCCGACCTGTGCCGGCGCCGCGACATGCTGCTGATCGTCGACGACATCCAGATGGGGTGCGGCCGCACCGGCCCGTTCTTCTCCTTCGAGGAGGCGGGCATCGTGCCGGACGTGATCACCCTCTCCAAGTCGATCGGCGGCTACGGCATGCCGATGTCGCTGACCCTCTTCCGCCCCGAACTCGACATCTGGGAACCGGGCGAGCACAACGGCACCTTCCGCGGCCACAACCCGGCGTTCGTCACCGCCACCGCCGCCCTCGACACGTACTGGGCGGACGGCGGGAGCATGGAGAAGCAGACCCTGCGGCGCGGCGAGCAGACCGAGGCCGTGCTGCGCGAGATCTGCGCCGAACACACGCGCTCCGGCGCCCGGTACCGCGGCCGCGGCCTCGTCTGGGGCCTGGAGTTCGCCGACCCCGGGCGGGCCTCCCGGGTGTGCGCCCGCGCCTTCGAACTGGGCCTGCTGCTGGAGACCTCCGGCCCCCGCGGCGAGGTCGTCAAGCTGCTGCCCGCCCTGACCATCACCCCCGAGGAGCTCGACGAGGGGCTGCGCACCCTCGCCCGCTCCGTCCGCGAGACCGCCTGACGAAAGGAACCGTCCCACCGTGATCGTGCGATCCCTGAAGGACATCGAGGGCACCGACCGCGATGTCACCGCCGAGACCGGCACCTGGCGCAGCAAGCGCATCGTCCTCGCCGGCGACCGCGTGGGCTTCTCGCTGCACGAGACCGTGATGTACGCGGGGACCGAGACCTCTATGTGGTACGCCAACCACATCGAGGCGGTGCTGTGCGTCGCGGGCGAGGGCGAGCTCACCGACGACGAGACCGGCGAGAGGCACCGGATCTCCCCCGGCACCCTCTACCTGCTCGACGGCCACGAACGGCACACCATGCGCCCCGAGACCGACCTGCGCTTCGTCTGCGTCTTCAACCCGCCCGTCACCGGGCGCGAGGTGCACGACGAGAACGGCGTCTACCCCCTGCTCACCGAGGGAGCGTGACCACCGATGACCACCGCGACGACGAACGGCCCCATCACCGACCTCTACCCCACCCGCGGCACGGCGGAAGTGCTGACCCCACGTCAGGACCCGGTCGTCTGGGGCGGACCCGGCACGACCGGACCGATCCAGCCGTCCGGACTCCGGGACTTCGACCGTGACGGCTTCCTGCCCGTGGACGCGATCATCGGGCCCGAGGACGTGGCCCGCTGCCACGCCGAGCTGGAGCGGCTCTGCGCCGACCCGGCGGTGCGCGCGGACGAGCGCTCCATCGTGGAGCCCGCCTCCCAGGACATCCGCTCGGTCTTCGAGGTCCACAAGATCAGCCCGGTCTTCGCCGAACTGGTCCGCGACCCCCGTGTGGTCGGCCGCGCCCGCCAGATCCTCGGCTCCGACGTCTACGTCCACCAGAGCCGGATCAACGTCAAGCCGGGCTTCGGCGCCTCCGGCTTCTACTGGCACTCCGACTTCGAGACCTGGCACGCCGAGGACGGGCTGCCCCGGATGCGCGCGGTCTCGGTCTCGATCGCGCTGACCGAGAACCACGACACCAACGGCGGCCTGATGATCATGCCGGGCTCGCACCGGACGTTCCTCGGCTGCGCGGGCGCGACCCCGGAGGACAACTACAGGAAGTCCCTCCAGATGCAGGACGCGGGCACGCCCTCCGACGCGGCCCTCACGGAACTGGCGGGCCGGCACGGCATCCGGCTCTTCACCGGGCCGCCCGGGTCCGCGGTGTGGTTCGACTGCAACAGCATGCACGGCTCGGGGGACAACATCACGCCGTACCCGCGCAGCAACGTCTTCATCGTCTTCAACAGCGTGGACAACGCGGCCGTCGAGCCGTTCGCGGCGCCCGTGCGGCGGCCCGAGTTCATCGGGGCGCGCGACTTCGCGCCCGTGCGGTAGCCCTCCGGGGTGCCGCGTCATTGTGCGCGGGTCCGTTGTGGTTGCGGTTGCGGTTTTTCCCCGCCCGCCCGCCCGTGGCCCCGGGACGATTGGTCCGGGTCTGCGCCCTGTTCGTTGGTGGGCCGGGGGCGGGGCCTCCGGGGTGGGCATTCTGTACCGCATATTTATGTGCATGGCGGGCGGTCCGGGTTCGGCACCGCTCTGCCGCACAACAAATACACGTCAGCGTCCAGAACGCCCACCCCTACGACCCCACCCCCTCCGCCGGTCCAGCGACCAACGCCCGGTGGGGGGTGAGAAGGCGAACCGGGGTGACCCCGGACGCCTGTCTGACCCCCCCCACCGGCCGTCATGCGCCCATACGACAGGAGGGGGTGTGGCGGGGTGCGCCCGGAAGCGACGAGCGGTGATGCCGGTGACGCAACGACCCGGCAAATCCGCGAGCGCTGAGGACGTGCGCCGGCGCGCCACCGACCCCCAACGCACGCAGCGAGGCGGTCACTGACCGACCGGGGCAACGGGAGGGCGGCGGGGAAAAGAACCCCAACCGCAACCACAACCCACCCGCACACGACAACCGGCCCGCGCGGACGGCCCCGGGAAGACCCCGTCAGGCCTCGCGGTGACCGTTGAAGCGGCGCGGCAACCCCAACGGGTTCCCGTCCCGCAGCTCCGCCGGAAGCAACCCCTCCGGCGCGTCCTGGTAGACAACGGGCCGCAGCCACCGCTCGATCGCCGTCCCGCCCACCGACGTGGACGTCGAGGTCGTGGCCGGGTACGGCCCCCCGTGGTGCATGGCCGGGGCCACCGCGACCCCCGTGGGCCAGCCGTTCACCACGACGCGCCCCGCCAGCGGGGTGAGCCGGCGCAGCAGTTCCGCACCGGAGGCGTCCTCGTCGGCGCCGGACGCCTCGGCCTCGCTCAGGTGCGCCGTCGCCGTGAGGTTCCCGGGGAGCCGCCCGAGCACCCCCTCGACCTCCTGCGCGGTGGCGTACCGCGCGACGACCGTGACCGGCCCGAAGTGCTCCTCCAGCAGCGCGTCGTGCTCGCCGCCCTCCGCCAGCCGGGCGGCCGGGACGGAGACGAAGCCGGCGCGCACCAGGTGCTCGCCGCCGTCGCCGGGCTCGACCGGCGCCTCCACCTCCGGGAGCGCCGTCAGTTCGCGCACGCCCGCGATGAAGTTGTCGCGCATGCGGGCGTCGAGCAGCGTGCCCGGGGCGACGTCGCCCACCGAGGCCGCCAGGGACTTGAGGAGGCGGTCGCCCGCCTCTCCCGCCGGGGCCAGTACGAGGCCGGGCTTGACGCAGAACTGGCCGACGCCGAGCGTCATGGACCCGGCGAGTCCCGCGCCGATCTGCTCGGCGCGCTCCTCGGCCGCGGCCTGCGTGATGACGACCGGGTTGAGGCTGCCGAGTTCGCCGTGGAACGGGATCGGCACCGGTCGTGCCGCGGCGGCGTCGAAGAGGGCGCGCCCGCCCCGTACGGAGCCGGTGAACCCGGCGGCGGAGACCAGCGGGTGCTTGATGAGGTCGATGCCGGCCTGGAAGCCGTGGACCACCGAGACGACGTCCGCGGGCAGCCCGACCTCGACGGCGGCGCGGCGCAGCGCGTCCGCGCAGAGCTCGCTCGTCGCCGGGTGGTCGGGGTGGGCCTTGACGACGACGGGGCAGCCCGCCGCGAGCGCGCTGGCGGTGTCGCCGCCGGGGACGGAGAACGCGAGCGGGAAGTTGCTGGCGGAGTAGACGGCCACGACGCCGAGCGGGATCTTGTAGCGCCGCAGGTCGGGCCGGGGCGGGGCGAGCGTCGCGTCGGCGTGGTCGATGATGACGTCGAGGAAGGCGCCCTCCTCGACGATCTCGGCGAAGGCCCTCAGCTGGTAGGCGGTGCGTCCGAGTTCACCGGTGAGGCGAGCCGGACCGAGGGCGGTCTCCGCGTCGGCGGCCTCCAGGATGCGGGGGCCGGCCTCCTCGAGGAAGTCGGCCGCGGTGCGCAGCAGCCGGGCCCGCACCTCGCGGTCGGCGAGCGCCGGGACGGCCGCGGCGGCGGCGCGCACCACGGCGTCGACCTCCTCGGCGGTGGCTTCGACGGCGACCTGCTCCCGCTGCTTCCCGGTTCGGGGATCGACGCTCCACACTGGTACGGCCACCGCGGGTACCTCCAGGCCTTTCGTTCGATATGCTGAACAGCATCCGCAACTGTGAATCTGTTCGGGAGCCTACTTGCGCGGGTCCCGGCCGAACAAGAGGGGTCCACTCCAGATGGCTGCAGGTGAGGGCGGGGCCCAGGTCAAATCCGCGGTGCGGACGGTGGAGCTGCTGGAGTTCTTCGCCGGGCAGCCCGGCATGCACAGCCTGGCCGCCGTGCAGGAGGCCGTCGGCTACCCCAAGTCCAGCCTGTACATGCTGTTGCGCACGCTCGTGGAGCTGGGCTGGATCGAGACGGACGCCACCGGCACCCGCTACGGCATCGGCGTGCGCGCCCTGCTGGTCGGCACCTCGTACATCGACGGCGACGAGGTCGTGGCCGCGGCCCGCCCGACCCTGGACCGGCTCTCGGACGACACCAGCGAGACGATCCACCTGGCCCGCCTCGACGGCACCAGCGTCGTCTACCTGGCGACCCGTCAGTCCTCTCACTACCTGCGGCCGTTCACCCGGGTCGGCCGCCGGCTGCCGGCCCACTCCACCTCGCTGGGCAAGGCGCTGCTCGCCACGTACACCGACGAGCAGGTCCGCAAGCTGCTGCCGGAGACGCTGGAGCCGCTCACCGAGCACACCCACACCGACCGCGAGAAGCTGATCGCGGAGCTGCACCAGATCCGCGAGCAGGGATACGCCGTGGACCGCGAGGAGAACACGCTCGGCCTGCGCTGCTTCGGTGTGGCCGTCCCCTACCGCACGCCCGCCCGGGACGCGATCAGCTGCTCGGTGCCGGTGGCCCGGCTGACCCCGGCCCACGAGCAGCTGATCAAGGACGCCCTCTTCGACGCGCGCGACCGCCTCACGATGGCGACCCGCCGCCTCTGAGCCGGCCGCTCAGGACTCCTCCCTGAGCACCCGGACCGCGCCCGGCGGCACGCTGAGCCGGCCGACGACGCGTTCCCCGGTGAGCAGTTCCGTGCCCGGCGCGTCGAGGGGCACCTTCGCCTCGGACCCGGTGTGGTTGATCACGAAGAGGTACGTGCCCTGCTCACCGGTGCGGCGGACGACCTCGACGTCACGCGGCAGTTCGGCCCGGTCCGGCAGGCCCGCGTCCGCCGCCGCGGCGGCCAGGACCGCGCCGAGCTCCGCGGGGCCGAGCCGGGTGGAGACGTACCAGGCCGTGCCGGCCCCCAGGGCGTGCCGGGTGACGGCGGCGAGGCCGGCGGCCGGGCCGTCGGCGTACGTCCACACCGGCTCGGCGCCGCGCGGCACGACGACCTCGGTCCACAGGTCGCCGGTGAGCGCGGGGCCCTCGGAGCCCTCGGGGCCGTCGAGCCGGACCCTTTCCCCGTCGAGCAGCGGCGCGAACTCCTCGACCGTCAGCCCGAGCACGTCCCGCAGCGCGCCGGGCACGGGGCCCGGGTGGACGGTGTCGTGCTCGTCGACGACGCCGGAGAAGTAGGAGACCAGCAGCGTGCCGCCGCCCTCGACGTAGGCCCGCAGATTCCGTCCGGCAGCCTCGGTGGTGAGGTAGAGCGCGGGGACGACGACAAGGGGATATGCCGACAGATCGACGTCGGGGCGGGCGAAGTCGACGGTCAGGTGGCGGTCGAACAGGGCCTCGTACCAGCTGTCGGCGCGCTCGCGCGCGTCGTGGTCCTGGCTGGGCCGCCACTCCAGCTTCTGTGCCCACCAGGACTGCCAGTCCCACACCACGGCGGCGTCCGCGACGGTCCGGGTGCCGGCGACCTCGGCGAGGGCGGCGACGTCGGCGCCCAGCCGGACGACCTCCCGCCAGACCCGGCTGTCGGTGCCGGCGTGCGGCAGCATCGCGGAGTGGAACTTCTCGGCGCCGTAGCGGGACTGCCGCCACTGGAAGAACAGGGCGCCCTCCGAGCCGCGGGCCACGTGGGCGAGGCTGTTGCGGGCCATCTGGCCGGGGGCCTTGGCGGGGTTGCGGCGCTGCCAGTTGACGCCGCTGGTGGAGTGCTCCAGCAGCAGCCAGGGGGCGCCGCCGGCGACGGAGCGGGTGAGGTCGGCGGCCATGGCCAGGTTGACGTGGGTGCGGCGGCCGTCGGTGATCAGGTAGTGGTCGTTGGTGACGAGGTCGACCTCGCGGCCCCAGGCCCAGTAGTCCATGGAGTCGCACTGGCTGAGCGCGGTCATGAAGTTGGTGGTGACCGGGACGCCCGGTGACAGCCGGTGCAGGATGTCGCGTTCGGCGGTGAAGTTGCCGCGGACGGTCTCGTCCGTGAAGCGGGCGTAGTCGAGCTGCTGCGCCGGGTTGGCGACGGTGGGGGTCAGCCGCGGGGCGTCGACGTGCGCCCAGTCGCCGTAGGTCTGGCCCCAGAAGGCGGTGCCCCATGCGGCGTTGAGGGCGTCGAGGGTGCCGTGGCGGGCCCGCAGCCACTGCCGGAACTCCTCGGCGGACGCCTCGCAGTAGCAGGCGCCGACCGGTACGCCGTACTCGTTGTGGACGTGCCACAGGGCGAGGGCGGGATGCCGGCCGTAGCGCTCGGCCAGCCGCTCGGTGATCCGGGCGGCGGCCGCGCGGTAGGCGGCGGAGCTGTGGCAGATGGCGCCGCGCGAGCCGAAGCCGTAGCGGACGCCCTCGCGGCTGACCGGGAGCGCCTCGGGATGGGCGGCGTAGAACCAGGCGGGCGGCACGACGGTGGGGGTGCCGAGGTCCGCGCGGATGCCGTTCTCGTGCAGGAGGTCCAGAAGCCGGTCCAGCCAGCCGAAGTCGTAGCGGCCGGGCTCGGGCTCCAGCTTCGACCAGGCGAAGATGCCGACACTGACCATGGTCACGCCGGCCTCGCGCATCAGCCGGACGTCCTCCTGCCAGACCTCCTCGGGCCACTGCTCCGGGTTGTAGTCGCCACCGTAGGCAAGGCGCGCCATGGGATCTCCTGGGTCAATTCTGGGAACGTGCACAGCCTCATGCGGGGCAGCTCGGCCAAGGTAACCGCAGGGCCACAGGCATTGACAAGTGTCGGAGATGTTTCTCTACTGTGAACGCTCACAGCGCCCCCGCGCACCCTCGTCAGGGGAGGAACCCATGAACAAGCGCCTCGTCGCCGCCTTCGCAGCGGCCGCGCTCTCCACCACGCTGCTGGCCGGCTGCGGTTCGTCGGACGACGGCGGGGACGGAGGCAAGGCGGAGTCCGGACCGGTCAGCCTCACGTACTGGGCCTGGGCCCCGGGTCTGGACAAGGTCGCCGCGATCTGGAACGCCGGCCCCGGCAAGGAGGCCGGCATCACGGTCACGGTGAAGAAGCAGGCGTCGGGCGACGACCTGGTCACCAAGATCATCACCGCGGCGAAGGCGCACAAGGCGCCCGACCTGGTGCAGGCCGAGTTCCAGGCCCTCCCCACCCTGGTGAGCAACGACGTCCTGGCCGACATATCCGGGCAGGCGGGCGGCACGGAGAAGGACTTCGCCGCGGGCGTGTGGCAGCAGGTGACCCTCGGCTCCGACGCGGTGTACGCGATCCCGCAGGACACCGGGCCGCTGATGTTCTACTACCGCAAGGACCTGTTCACGAAGTACGGCCTGAGCGTGCCCACGACGTGGGACGAGTTCGCCGCCACCGCCCGCGCCCTGAAGAAGAAGGACCCGAAGAAGGCACTGACCACCTTCTCCGCGACCGACCCCGGCCTGTTCGCGGGCCTGTCGCAGCAGGCGGGCGCGAAGTGGTGGACCACCGGCGGGGACACGTGGAAGGTCGCCATCGACGACGCCGCCTCCACCAAGGTCGCCGACTTCTGGGGCGGCCTGGTCAAGGAGGGCGTCATCGACAACCAGCCGATGTACACCCCCGCGTGGAACAAGGCGCTCAACACCGGCACGCAGATCGCCTGGGTCAGCGCCGTGTGGGCACCGGGCGTGCTGACGACGGCGGCCCCCGACACCAAGGGCAAGTGGGCCATGGCGCCGCTGCCGCAGTGGAACGCGGGTGACCACGTCACGGGCAGCTGGGGCGGTTCCACGACCGGCGTCTCCAACGACTCCAAGCACAAGGACGCGGCGGTGAAGTTCGCGACCTGGCTCAACACCGACCCGGAGGCCGTGACGGCCCTGGTGAGGAACGGCGGCATCTACCCGGCGGCGACGGCCGCCCAGACCGGCGACGCGCTCGCCCAGGCACCGGAGTTCTTCGCCGGTCAGCCGGACTTCTACGCCAAGGCCGCCGAGATCGCGAAGACCACCGCCCCGGGTGCATGGGGCCCGAACGTGAACGTCGCCTACAGCGCGTTCAAGGACGCCTTCGGCAAGGCGGCCCAGGACAAGTCGGGCTTCGGCCCGGCGCTGGGCGCCGTGCAGTCGACGACGGTCGCCGACATGAAGAAGCAGGGCTTCCCGGTCGCGGAGTAGCGCGCGGCAGCCCCTCAGGCCGGCCGGGGGCACCACGCGCCCCCGGTCACCTGCCCGTCCTTCCCCGTCCCGTCCGAATCGAGCCGCCCATGCCGCCCTCGCCGACCGCCGCCCGGCGCACCCGACGCGTCGCCCCCTACGGATTCCTCGTCCCCGCCGTCGTCCTGTTCGCCGCGACCTTCGCACTCCCCATCGGCTACGCCGTCTACCTCAGCTTCCGCAGGATCGAGGTCAAGGGCCTGGGCCTGGGCAGGGGTGCCCGCCGAGAGGCCTGGGCGGGGCTGTCCAACTACACCTCCGTGCTGTCCGACACCGAGCTCCTGCACGGCGCCGCCCGCATCCTCGGCTACGGCGCGATCGTGGTCCCGGTGATGCTGGGTCTCGCCCTGCTGTTCGCGCTGATGCTGGACGCCCGGCGGACCCGCCTGCGCGGCTTCTCGCGCCTGGCGATCTTCCTGCCGTACGCCGTGCCCGGGGTGGTCGCGGCGCTGCTGTGGGGCTTCCTGTACCTGCCCTCGCTCAGCCCGGTCCACTACGCGCTGGGCACGCTGGGCCTGCCGGAGCCCGACCTGCTGAACGGCGGCGCGCTGTTCGGCGCGCTGGCGAACGTCGCCGTGTGGGGCGGCACCGGCTTCAACATGATCGTGATCTACACGTCGCTGCGGGCGGTGCCCGCCGAGATCTACGAGGCCGCGCGGATCGACGGCTGCTCGGAGCTGCAGATCGCGCTGCGGGTCAAGATCCCCACGGTGGCCCCGGCGCTCGTGCTGACCTTCTTCTTCTCGATGATCGCGACCTTCCAGGTCTTCGGTGAGCCGATGACCCTGAAGGGGATGACCAACTCGATCTCCACCACCTGGAGCCCGCTGATGAAGGTCTACCAGGACGCCTTCGTCCGCGGCGACCTCCACTCGGCGGCGGCCACGTCGGTGGTCCTCGCCGTCGCCACCCTCGTCCTGTCCTTCGGCTTCCTGCGGGCGGCCAACTCCCGTACCCGGCAGGGGGCCTCCTGATGAGCGTCACCGCAACCCCCCTCGACCGGCGGCCCGGCGCCCCTGCGGCGGCCCGCGCCGCGGCGCCGCGGCGGCGCCGCGGGGCCGGCCTGGTCCCGACCGTCGTGCTGCTGCTCGGCGCGGCCTACTGCCTGCTGCCGGTGGCATGGGTGCTGGTGGCGTCGACGAAGAGCAGCCGCGAGCTGTTCGCGACGTTCACCTTCCTGCCCGGCACCGGTCTGGCGGACAACCTCTCCGCGCTGACGGCGTACCGCGACGGCGTCTACTGGCGGTGGATGCTCAACTCCCTCTTCTACGCGGGCTTCGGGGCACTGCTGTCCACCGCGGTCTCCGCGATGAGCGGCTACGCGCTGGCGAAGTACCGCTTCCGGGGCCGCGAGGCGATCTTCAACGTGCTGCTGACGGGGGTGCTGATGCCGCCGGTCATCCTGGCGATCCCGCAGTACCTGCTGATGGCGAAGGCGGGTCTGGCCGACAGCTACCTGTCGGTGCTGCTGCCGAGCGTGCTGGCGCCGTACGGCATCTACCTGGCGCGGATCTACGCCTCGGCCGCCGTACCGGACGAGCTGGTGGAGGCGGCCCGGGTGGACGGGGCGCGGGAGTGGCGGATCTTCCGCACGATCGCGCTGCCGGTGATGCTGCCGGGGCTGGTGACGGTCTTCCTCTTCCAGTTCGTGGCGATCTGGAACAACTTCCTGCTGCCGTTCATCATGCTCGGCGACGACGAGAAGTTCCCGGTGACGCTCGGCCTGTTCACCCTCCTCCAGCAGGGCGCCTCGGCGCCCGCCCTCTACACGCTGGTGATCACCGGTGCGATGCTGGCGATAATGCCGCTGATCGCGCTGTTCCTGGTCATCCAGCGGTTCTGGAGCCTGGACCTGCTCTCCGGGGCCGTAAAGTCCTGAGGAGCCCCCGAAGGAAGAACGGTATGAGCCGCACAGAACGACGCCGTCCCCCGACGATCCACGACGTGGCCCGCGAGGCGGGCGTGTCACGGGGCACGGTGTCGCGCGTCCTCAACGGCGGGCACAACGTGAGCCCGGCCGCGATGGAGGCGGTCAACGCCGCCATCCGCCGCACCGGCTACGTGGTGAACCGGCACGCCCGCAGCCTGATCACCGGGCGGTCGGACTCGGTGGGCTTCCTGCTCACCGAGCCGCAGGAGCGCTTCTTCGAGGACCCGAACTTCAACGTGCTGCTCAGCGGCTGCACCCAGGCGCTGGCCGCGCACGACATACCGCTGCTGCTGATGATCGCCGGCGACGAGCCCGAGCGGCGGCGGATAACCCGCTACATCACCGCCGGGCACGTCGACGGCGTGCTGCTGGTGTCCAGCCACTCGGGCAACCCGGTCGCCGAGCGGCTGGAGGAGGCCGGGGTCCCGGTCGTCGCGTGCGGGGAGCCGCTGGGCCAGGGCGGCCGGGTCGCGTACGTGGCGGCCGACGAGCGGGGCGGCGCGCACCGGATGGTGCGGCACCTCGTGGCCTCCGGGCGACGCGGCATCGCCATGATCACCGGGCCGCTGGACACCCCCGGCGGCGTCCAGCGGCTGGCGGGCTACCGCGAGGAACTGGCGGCCGCGGGGCTGCCCGCCGACGGGTCGCTGGTCGCCGAGGGCGACTACAGCCGGGCCAGCGGGGAGGCGGCGATGGCCGCGCTGCTGGACCGCGCCCCCGGCCTCGACGCGGTCTTCGTCGCCTCCGACCTGATGGCCCAGGGCGCGCTGGCGGCGCTGGAACGGGCCGGGCGGCGGGTCCCGGAGGACGTCGCGGTCGGCGGCTTCGACGACTCCCCCGCGGCGCTGGCCACGCTGCCGCCGCTGACCACAATCCGTCAGCCGTGGGACCGGATCAGTGCCGAGATGGTGCGGCTGCTGCTCGCCCGCATCGCCGGCGACGAGCCGTCCGGGGTGATCCTCCCGACGGAGCTGGTACGGCGGGAGTCGGCCTGAACATCCCCTAGGATCATGGGAGTTGGGGCGCCGAAGCCGCCGCCCCCAAACTTGGAGGACCGGTGCGTCTCCCCCGTTCCCTTTCCGGCTGGACCATGGCCGTCTTCGGTCTGCTCGCCGCGGCGCTCGGCATCGTCGGGATCGTCTCGCCCGCCGTACAGCTGTCCCTGCTCGGCTTCCACCGGCCGGACCACCGCGCGGCCGGCGACTACACCCTTGTCTTCCTCACGGCTTCCTCGATGGCGGCGCTCAACATGGGCGTCTACTACGTCCTGGCGGCCCTCGCCGACTGGCGCGCCTTCTTCCGCTGGACGGTCCCGTTCCGGCTGCTGACCTTCACCGTCTTCACCACCGCCGTGGTGATCGGCCGGGCGCCGTCCGGCTTCCTCGGGGTCGGCGTGTGGGAGGGCGTGGGCGCGCTGGTGACGGGCACGGCCCTCTGGTACGAGGGCCGCAAGGCCCGTGCCGCGGCCCCCGAGGGCGCCGCGGCGGCGTGACCTGCCCCGCGGGCGGTCAGGACGTACGGAGCGGAACCGTGCGCGGGCCGCACCGGGAGGAGAGGCCCCGGGCGGAAGGTCACATCCGCAGGGCGCACACGGCGCGGTCCCAGAGGCGGTCCGCCGCGACCGGGTCCACGGCGTGCGCGGCGACGCCGCCGGGGCGCTCCTCGCCGCCGTCGACGACCGGTGCCTCCTGGTTGTCCTCGAAGTAGCGTCCGGTGACCCCGTCGAGCAGCGGCGAGGCCGCGAGCAGCACCGACGTGGCGGCGCCCTGCTCGGCGGTCTTGTGGTAGGGCTGCGGGACGACCGCGCCGTCCTCGTCCGTCACGCCCATCGCCCGCATCGTGGCGTCGTCGATGTGGCGCTGGAGGTTGGTGCCGAGGATCCATCCCGGGTTGAGCGCGTTGGCCGTGATGCCGTCGGCGGCCCACCGGCGGGCGGCGCCGACCGCGAGCAGGACGTCGGCGGTCTTGGACTGCGCGTAGGCCGTCCAGGGGTCGTAGGGGCGCCGCTCGAAGTGGGGGTCGGCGAAGTCGAACGCGGCGTTCCGGTGGGCGCCGGAGCTGACGACCACCAGCCGTGCCGACCCCGCCGCCCGCATCTCGGGGCGGAGTGCCGTGGCGAGCGCGAAGTGCCCGAGGTGGTTGGTGGCGAGCTGCAGCTCCCACCCCTGCTCGGTGACGTGGCGGGTGGGGAGGGCCATGATCCCGGCGTTGGCGACGAGGATGTCGAGCGGGCCGCTCCAGCCGCGCGCGAAACGCGCGACGGACGCGAGGTCGGCCAGGTCGAGGGCACGTACGTCGACCGAGCCTGCCGGGGACGTGCCGGCGAGCCCTTGGAGTGCGGGTGCCGCGGCGGCGGGGTCGCGCGTGGCGACCGTGACGTCCGCGCCGGCCGCGGCCAGGGCCCGGACCGTTTCGAGGCCGATGCCGGAGGCGCCGCCGGTGACCAGGGCGCGCCGGCCGGTGAGGTCGGCTCCGCCGATGACCTCGGAGGCCGTGGCGTGGGAGGAGAAGGGCGTCTGCAGAAGGGGGTGGTCGAGCACGGGGGACCTTCTCGGGGGAGGAACGGCTGGTACTCGAGCCAGGCTATGGACGGCCTCACGTATTCTCCATAACGAAAACTCCGGAAAACTTGATTCATCGTCCAGAGGCCCGGGAGGCATGGATGGACCCGCTGGAGGACGTGCTGGCGCTGCTGGAGACCAGGGCCCATCTCTCGACGGGCCTCGTGGCGGGCGGCGAGTGGGCCGTGCGCTTCGGGGCGCCGTCCGGGGTGAAGTTCAACGCGGTCCGGCACGGCAGGTGCCTCCTGGAGGTCGAGGGGACGGACCGGCCGGTGGAGCTGGCCGCGGGCGACTGCTTCCTGCTCACCCGGGCCCGGCCGTTCGTGCTGCGCAGCGCTCCCGGCGTGGTCCCGGTCGACGCCGGGCCGCTGTTCGCCGCGGCGGAGGGCGGCTTCGCCAGGGCCGGCCGCGGGGAGGACGTCCTGCTCGTCGGCGGCCGCTTCTCCTTCGGCGACCGCGCGGGGGCCCTGCTGCTGGACGCGCTGCCGCCGGTGATCCACGTGCCCGCCGGGACGGCCCACGCCGGGACCGTGCGGTGGGCGCTGGAAGAGATCGGGCAGGAACTGCTGCTGCGGCCCGTGGCCTCCGCACTCGTGGCGGAACACCTGGCCGTCGTCATGCTGGTCCACGTGCTGCGCCTGCACCTCGCGCGCACGTCCCACGGCGCGTCGGGCTGGCCCGCGGGCCTGGCCGACCCCGTCGTGGCACCCGCCCTGGCGGCGCTGCACGGCGCGCCGGCGCACGGCTGGACGGTCGCCGAACTCGCCAGGACCAGCGGGGTCTCCCGGTCGACGCTCGCCGAGCGGTTCAAGCGGACCGTGGGCTGCCCACCGCTCGACTACCTCAGGCGGTGGCGCATCGAACTCGCCTCGCAGCGCCTGCGCAAGGGCACCGAGACCCTCGCCGTCATCGCCCAGGCGGTCGGCTACGGCTCGGAGAGCGCGCTCAGCACGGCCTTCAAGGAGGTGACGGGGAGCTCGCCCCGTGCGTACCGCAGCGGTCGCGCGGCCTGACGCGCGGCAGGGGGCCGCGCCGCGGCTCCTTGCGCGGTCGCGGGATGGGGGAGGGAGCGGGGACGGCCGGCGGCTCACGGCACGGCGTGGGCGCCGCCGGCCGTCCCGTTCCCGGGCGCGTGGCTCAGGAGTTGTGCTTCTTCCAGTCCGCCTGCGCGGCGTTGAGCTTCCCGGCGAAGGCGTCGAGGAAGTCCTTTGCGCTCAGCCGGCCGAGGACGACCTTCTGGAACTCCGGTTCGGTGTCCGCCTTGCTGAGGGTGTTCCAGTCCGGCAGGTAGTACGGCAGCTGGACGATCCTGGTCCTGGGGTCGGTGAGCGCGTCGATGGCGATCTTGGTCGCCCCGGCGGAGGCGATCCAGTCGTCGTCCTGCGCCTCGGTGTTGGACGGGATGGCCCCGGCCGACTCGTTCCAGAGGCTGTTGGCCTCCGCGGAGGCGGCGAACTCGATGAACTTCCAGGCCGCCTCCTTGTTCCCGGAGCTCTTGAACAGGCCGAGCCCGTCCACGGGGTTGGAGACCGTGGTGCGCACCCCCGCCGCGTCGACCGGCATGGCCACGCCCGCGAACTTGTCCTTGCCGAGGGCGTCCAGGTGGTTCTGGTAGGAGCCCAGATTGTGCTGGAGGATGCCGATCCTGCCGTTGTCGAACTCGGCGACCATCTTGGTGAAGTCGTTGTTGAGGTCGGCTTCCGGCGTGGTCTTCTTGTACAGCGCGACGTACTTCTCCAGCGCCGCCACGTTCTTCGGGTCGTTGACGGTGGTCGAGTCGCCGTTCCAGAAGCTGTCGATGCCCGACTGCCCGTACATCATGTCCAGGGCCTGGGCGATCGAGCCCGCGCCGCCGCGGAAGGTGAAGCCGAACTCGTTGTTCTTCCGGTCGGTCAGCTTCTCCGTCGCCGTGAAGAAGGCGTCCCAAGTGGTGGGCGCGGGCACGCCCGCGGCCTCGAAGAGGTCCGTGCGGTACCACAGGACGCCCATGTTCGCGGAGGTCGGCACCGAGAACAGCTCGTCGCCGCCTCCCGCCACCTGCACGCTCTTGACCAGGTTGGGGTCGAACCTGCCCTTGAGGGAGCTGTCGTCGATGCGGCCGGTCACCGGGTCCAGGGCGCCCTGCGCCACCAGGCTCGCGAGCATGGCGGTGCCCACGCCGCCCACGTCGGGCAGGCCCTTGCCGCCCGCGATGGCGGTGTCGTACTTGGACTGCACGTCGGCGGCGGCGACCCCGACGTACTTCACCTCGATGTCCGGGTTCTTCTTCTCGAAGCGGGAGATGATCTCCTTCCACACCTCGGTGCGGACACCGCCGTTGTTGTCCCAGAAGGTGACCGTGCCCTTGCCGCTGCCCTCGCTGCCCGAGCTGCCCTTGCCGTCGGTGCCGCAGGCGGACGCGGTCAGCGCCAGTGCGGAGACGGCCGCGACGGCGGCGGCGAGACGTGCTCCGCGGCCCTTCGGTGCTCTCATGGTGACTCTCCTGTCGGGGTGTGTGCGGGTGGTGGGGACGTACGGGGCGCCCGGGGGTCCGGCGCGGGTTCCGGGGCGGGTTCCGGGGCGGCCGTGCCCGCCGTGCCCGCCGTGATCCGGAAGTGCGTGAAGTCCGCGGTCCCGGCGGGGCCGCCGGGGCCGGTGGGCGCGCTGGGCGCCGTGGCGAAGAGCCCGAGCCGCGCTCCGACCCAGCGCCACGGCGTGGCGGCGAACGCCGGGCCCGAGGGGCGCGGGCCGTCGCCGGTGTCCGCCGAGAAGCGGCAGCGGGCGCCCGGGGTCACCTCGATGCGCAGCGAGGCCCGGCCGTCCGGCGCCGGGCGGGCGTGCGCCGCGTCGCGTTCGGCCGCGGCAGCGGACTCGGCGAAGCGGTGCACCAGGTGCACGCCGTCCGCCGACCGCTCCAGGCCGATCCAGCAGAAGGCGTCGCCGACCACGGCCAGCCCGGCCTTCGCACCGTGGGCCGCGGCGTCCAGCACGAGGTCGACGGTGACGGTGAAGGACTCCGCGGGCAGCCGCTGCGCCAGGACGTTGGGCAGCCGGCGCAGGTCGTGGGCGTCGGCGGTGCGCACGCAGGTCAGGCGCAGCGCGTCGCCGCCGTGCGCGGTGGTCCAGCCGCGCCGCGGGGCGGCGGCCCAGGACCACTGCCGGCCGAACCGGCCGCCGGGGAAGTCGTCGTCGGTGGCCGGGGCCTCGGGCGGCTGCGGCTCGGCGGTGCCCGGCTTGACGTGGACGGCGACGGGTTCGCCTCCGTCGCCCGCCAGGGGCCAGCCGTCCGCCGTCCAGCGCAGCGGCTGCAGGTGCACCACGCGCCCGTACGCGCCGCGCTGCTGGAAGTGCAGGAACCAGTCCTCGCCCCGCGCGGTGCGCACCCAGGCGCCCTGGTGCGGCCCGTTGACCGCGGTGCGCCCCTGCTCGAGCACCACGGCCTCCTCGTAGGGGCCGAAGAAGTCGCGTGCGCGGAACGCGCCCTGCCAGCCCGTCTCCACCCCGCCGGCCGGGGCGAGGATCCAGTACCAGCCGTCGTGGCGGTGGAGCTTGGGCCCTTCGAGGGTGAACCAGCCCGGGATGCGGTCGCCGTCCACGACCACCCGGCCCTCGTCCAGGAGTTCCCGACCGTCCGGGCTCATCCGGTGACCGGTGAGCCGGTTCTTCACCCCGGAGCGGGACCTGGCCCAGGCGTGCACCAGGTAGGCGGTGCCGTCCTCGTCCCACAGCGGGCAGGGGTCGATCAGGCCCTTGCCGGCCTTCAGCAGGTGCGGGCGGGTCCACGGGCCGCGCGGATCCGGCGCGTTGACCTGGAACAGACCGGCGTCGGGGTCGCCCCAGAAGATCCAGAAGCGGCCTTCGTGGTGCCGCAGCGACGGCGCCCACACCCCGCCGTCGTGCCGCGGCGCGCCGGCCGGCCGCCCCGGTGGGGGACGGTCCAGGGCGTGCCCGACGATCCGCCAGTTGACCAGGTCGCGGGAGTGCAGCAGCGGCAGCCCGGGGACGCGGCCGAAGCTCGAGGCGGTGAGGTAGTGGTCGTCGCCGACGCGGATGACGTCGGGGTCGGACCAGTCGGCGTGGAGCACCGGGTTGCGGTAGGTGCCGTCGCCGAGGTCGGCGGTCCAGGGGCGCATCGTCAGCCGCTCCCCTCGACGAGGCGGCGGGCCAGCGCGCCGGCCTGCTCCGGTCCGAGCCGCCCGTCGGCGACCGCGGTGGTGATCCGCCGGGTGACGGTGCCGCCCGCGGGGACGGGCAGCCGCCGGTCCCACGCGAGGGAGGAGCCGACGCCCGGGTACTCGGCGGCGCGCACGAACCACGGGTCGCGGCGGGTCACGGCGGTCACCCCGGCGAAGACCAGCGTCCAGCCCCCGCCGGACAGGGCCAGCCAGTCGGCCGCGCGGCCGTGCACGGCCCGTTCGCCCTCCGCCTCGGCGGTGAACACCCGTGGCCGCTCCGGCCCGGCGGGCGCCCGCCAGAAGAAGCCGCCGTAACCGGCGCCGGGACGCCCGTTGGTGGCGGGGCTGCCGATGCTCAGTTCCCGTTCGCCAGGGTTGGCCAGCGCGAAGGTGACGTCGAGCGCCCAGCAGTCCGCGCCGAGCGCGCGGGCCGCGACCGTCCGGCGCTCACGGAGCAGTTCGCGGTCCCCGGAGCGCCAGGACAGCTCCTCGGTGAAGCCGTCCGGGCCGCCGCGGAGCAGTCCCAGGTGCTCCTGGACGCCGTGGTCGTCCAGCTCGGTCGGGCCTCGGTCGCGGACGTAGGTGCGGCCGCCCCAGAAGTTGCGTCCCTCGACGTCCGGGACGGCGACGCTCACGCCGAGGTGGTGGAGGTGGTCGCCGGGCATGAACTCGGTGACGGGCACCCCGGCCAGGGTGGTGAGCGGGTGCAGGTACGGGCGCGGGGAGAGCCGCCCGGGCAGCTCGGGACGGTGGACGTAGCGTCCCACGGTACGCCCGGCGGCGTGCAGGGTCGTGGTCGTCATCACGCGACCACCCCGTCGGTGGCGGCCCAGGGGGCGCCCAGCTCGGAGAAGAGGGCCAGGCGCTCGGCGCCCGCGGTGACCATGCCGTCGACCCCGGTGACGACGCGCCGCGCGGACCGTTCGCCGGGCTCGCTGCGCCAGGCACCTTCGGGGAGCGGCACCGGGTCCGGGGCCGTCCGCACGGCCTCGACGACCTTCATGAAGGCGCCGGTCGCGCGGGGCGGCACGAGCAGCTCCTCGCCCTGCCGCACGTGCGCGACCAGGTTCTCCAGCAGGTCCGTGCGCCCGTACCGCCGCTCCCGGGGGCCGTGCCCGGCGCGTTGCAGCAGCACGCGGTCCTGCTTGTACCAGAACGTCACCCGGCCGCGGTCGCCGTGGACGACCACGTACGGCTCGCTGTTGCGCTCGGCGCACAGGGTGGCGGTGACCGTGACGACCGTGCCGCGCGCGGTGCGCAGCCGCAGCGCGGAGGTGTCGTCGGCCTCGATGGCGTTGGCGCGGAAGAGCTCCAGCTCGATCTCCCCGACGTCCTCGGCACGTTCGCTGCCGTCCAGGGCGAGCGCGGTGGCGACGGCGTGCGCGAGCGGATTGGTGAGCACCCCGTCGACGACGTCCGTGGAGCCGAGCCGGCGCCGGCCCGACCAGGCAGCCCGGCGGAAATAGTGCTCCTCGCGCACCCAGTTGCCGGCCGCGCCGATGCCGCGCACGGCTCCGATCGCACCGTCGGCGACGAGCGCCCGCACGGCGGCCACCGCGTGCGAACCGAGCGACTGGAAGCCGATCTGGCAGGCCCGCCCGCTCGCCTCGACCCCGGCGACCAGCCGCTCGTACGCGGCGTAGGAGGGTGCGGGCGGCTTCTCCAGCAGCACGTGGGCGCCCTGCGCGGCCGCGGCGAGCGCCAGGTCGGTGTGCGTGTGGATGGGGGTGCAGACGATGACGATCCCGGCGCCGGTCCGCGCGGTCAGCTCGCCCAGGTCGGTGCCGTGGGCGGGCCCGGGGAACCCGGCCGGCTCCCCCGGCGCGAGCGGGACGGTGTCGCAGATCCCGGCCAGGCGCACCAGCCCGGTGGCCGAGAGCCTGCGCAGGTTCTCCAGGTGCCAGACGCCGTGACCGCGGGCCCCGGCCAGGACGACGGGCACGGGCGCGGCGACGGACGGCGTCACGGGCGGGCCGCCGCCGGCGGGCCGTGGGGATGCATCACGCACGGTTCGGACCTCCTCGTCCGTGGGGGATCTGCGGTGCCGGCACGGGCGTCAGCCCTTGACCGCGCCCGCGCTGAAGCCGGTGACCAGCCACTTCTGGATGAAGGCGAAGACGATGACGACGGGCACGGCGGCCACGACTCCCCCCGCGGCGAGCGTCCCGAGCTCGACGCTCTCGCCGGAACCGATGGTGTAGCTGAGGCCGACGGGGATCGTGTACTTCTCCTGCGTGCTGAGGAACATCAGCGAGAAGAGGAAGTGGTTCCAGCTGTGCACGAAGGCGAAGGAGCCCACCGCGATCAGCCCCGGGCGCAGCAGCGGCAGCACCACCGCGCAGAAGGCGCGGACCCGGCCGCAGCCGTCGACCCAGGCGGCCTCCTCCAGCGACACCGGCACGTTCTTGATGAAGCCGCTGATGAGGATGATCGACAGGGGCAGCTGGAAGACCGTCTCGGCGACGATGACGCTCCACAGCGAGTCGATCATGCGCAGTTCACTGAAGATCTGGAAGAGCGGCACGAGCATCAGCGCGCCCGGGATGAACTGCGAGCACAGCAGGGCCAGCAGGAAAGCACGCTTGGCGCGGAAGTCGAAGCGGGCCAGCGCGTAGCCGCCGAGCAGGGCGATCACGGTGGTCATCACGAGCGTGGCCACGCCGATGAGCAGGCTGTTCTTGAAGAACACGGCGAAGCCGAGGTCGTTCCACACCTTCGAGAAGTGCGTCGTGGTGGCCGGCCACGGCACCAGCGAGGTGGATCCCGAGGGGCGCAGCGCGAACAGCAGCATCCAGTAGAAGGGGACGAGCGTGAAGAGCAGGTACAGGCCGAGCGGCAGGTAGATCTGCCAGCGGGGCGCACCCGCGGTGAGCGCGCGGCGCCCCCGGCGCGGCCCGGCGCCGCCGCCGTCGGGGCGCGCGGCGGTCGCCACGCGCGAAAGGGGGACGCCGTTCGTCTCCGGCACGGTGGTGGTCATGTGCGGTCGCCCCCGAACTTGCTGAGACGCAGGTAGACGATGGAGCAGAACAGGAGGATCACGAAGGCGACGGTGGTGAGCGCGGACGCATAGCCGAAGTCGTGACCGTCGATGCCGGTGTTGGCGACGTACAGCGGCAGCGTGGTCGTCGACCCGGCGGGACCTCCGCCGGTGAGCGTGTAGAGCAGGTCGACGTTGTTGAACTCCCACACCCCGCGCAGCAGCGTGGACAGCACGATGGCGTCCCGCAGGTGGGGCAGCGTGATGTGGAAGAACCGCCGGAAGCGGCCCGCGCCGTCGACCGAGGCCGCCTCGTACAGCTCGTTCGGGATGGACTGCAGGTCGGCGAGGATGAGGATGGCGAAGAACGGCACCCCGCGCCACAGTTCGGCCAGGACCGCGGCCGGGAAGACGGTGTCGGGGTCGGACAGCACCGAGGTGCCGTACTCGCCGATGCCGGCGTCCGCCAGATAGCGGCTGATGCCGGTGGCGGGGTTGTACAGCAGCATCCAGATCGTGGTGGTCAGCACGCCGGAGACGGCCCAGGGAGAGAAGACCAGGGCGCGCGACAGGCCGCGGCCGACGAAGGTCTGGTTGACGATCAGGGCCAGCGCCAGTCCGAGGGCGAGCTGCAGTCCCACCTCCGCGACGACCCACTTGAGGCTGAAGAGCAGGCTCTGCCAGAACAGCGGGTCGTCGAAGAGGATCCGGTGGAAGTTGCCGAAGCCGGCGAAGCCGTTACGCCAGGGCTTGGTGACGTTGTGGTCCCGCAGGCTGTAGTAGAGGACGCTGAGCATCGGGTAGGCGATGAAGCCCAGCATCAGCAGGACGGCCGGGGCGATCAGGAGGTACGGGGTGCGCCGGGCCGCGCGGGACGGCCGGCTCCGCGGGGGCCTGGGTGGTTTCGCCACGGCTGTGGCCATGACCGGTACTCCTTCGTACGGGTACGGAAAGCGCTTGCCGAATGGTGCGGGGCCGCCACGGGCGCGGTGACGGTACGGACGGTGCGGGGTGATGCGCGGCGGGGCGGGGTGGTGCGCGGCGGTGCGTCAGCCCGCGTAGGGCTCCGGCACTTCTCCGGGCCGGGCCAGGAAGCGGAAGTCGCAGCCACTGTCGGCCTGGGTGATCTGGTCCTGGTACAGCGCGCCGTACCCGCGTCCGTAGCGGGGCGGCGGTGCCTGCCACCGCGCGCGCCGGCGTTCGAGTTCCGCGTCGTCGACCTCCAGGCGCAGGGTGCGCGCCCCGACGTCCAGGGTGATCAGGTCCCCGGTGCGGACGAGCGCGAGCGGGCCGCCCACGTGCGACTCGGGCGCCACGTGCAGCACGCACGCGCCGTAACTCGTGCCGCTCATCCGGGCGTCGGAGATCCGCACCATGTCCCGCACCCCCTTCTTCAGGAGGTGGCCGGGCAGCGGCAGCATCCCGTACTCGGGCATGCCCGGTCCGCCGATCGGACCGGAGCCGCGCAGCACCAGGACGCTGTCCTCGGTGATGCCGAGGCCGGGGTCGTCGATGGTGCGCTGCAGGGTCCGGTAGTCGTCGAACACGACCGCGGGACCCGTGTGCTCGAGCAAGTGGGGCTCGGCGGCGATGTGCTTGATGACGGCGCCGTCCGGGCAGAGGTTTCCGCGCAGGACGGCGACGCCGCCCTCGGCCGCGAGCGGCCTGTCCAGCGGGCGGATCACGTCCTCGTCGTGCACGAGGGCCCCGGCCAGTTGCTCGCCCAGGGTCTTGTGCGCGACGGTCGGCCGGTCGAGGTGCAGTACGCCGGCGTCCCGCAGCCGGGTCAGGAACCCCGGGAGGCCGCCCGCGAAGTGGAAGTCCTCCATCAGGTAGCGGCCGCCGGGGCGGAGGTTGGCCAGCACCGGCACCGTACGGGCGATGCGGTCGAAGTCGTCCAGCGTCAGCGGGACGCCGCTGCGTCCCGCCATCGCGATCAGGTGGATCACGGCGTTGGTCGACCCGCCGAGCGCGAGCACCGTGGCCACCGCGTCCTCGTACGCCTCGCGGGTCAGGATCGCCGACGGCCGCAGGTCCTCCCGGACGAGGTCGACGATCCGCATCCCGGACGCCGCAGCCATGCGGTCGTGCCCGGAGTCGACGGCGGGGATCGACGACGCGCCCGGCACCGTCATCCCCAGCGCCTCCGCCGCGGCGGTCAGCGTGGAGGCCGTGCCCATGGTCATGCAGTGACCGGGCGAACGGGCCAGCCCGCTCTCCAGTTCGGCCATCTCGCAGTCGCCGATGAGCCCGGCCCGCCTGTCGTCCCAGTACTTCCACATGTCGGTGCCGGAGCCCAGCACCTCGGTGCGCCAGTGCCCGGGCAGCATGGGCCCGGCCGGCACGAACACCGCCGGCAGGTCGGCGCTCGCGGCCCCCATCAGGAGCGCGGGCGTGGACTTGTCGCAGCCGCCCATCAGGACCGCCCCGTCCACGGGGTAGGAGCGCAGCAGCTCCTCGGTCTCCATCGCGAGCAGGTTGCGGTAGAGCATCGGCGTCGGCTTCTGGTACGTCTCCGACAGCGTCGCGACCGGGAACTCCAGGGGGAAGCCGCCCGCCTGCCAGACCCCGCGCTTGACCGCCTGGGCCCGCTCGCGCAGGTGGACGTGGCAGGGGTTGATGTCGCTCCAGGTGTTGAGCACCGCGATCACCGGCTTGCCCAGGTGCTCCTCCGGCAGGTAGCCCAGCTGCCGGGTGCGGGCCCGGTGGCTGAACGAGCGCAGGCCGTCGGTCCCGTACCACTGGTGGCTGCGGAGCTCTTCCGGCTTCTTCATGGCGGCCCTCCGTCCCGTCCCGGCTCACAGGTCCCAGCCGGCGAGCAGGGCGGCCACCCGCTCGCGCCGGTCCCCGGTCAGCAGGCGGCTGGGCGGGCGCACCTCGCGGCGGCACAGTCCCAGCACCGCCAGCGCCTCCTTGACCACCGACACGTTGTTGGCGGAACTCTGTTCGGCCCGCAGATCCTCGAACTCCCTGATCTGCTCCCACACCTTCATCGCCGCCGCGTAGTCGCCGTCCCGCAGCGCGCGCAGCATCTCCAGGGACACCCGGGGCGCGACGTTGACCAGGCCCGAGGTGAAGCCGGTCGCGCCGACCGCCCAGTAGGCGGGGGCGTACAGCTCGGCGAGGCCCGCGACCCACGTGAAGCGGTCCAGCCCCGCGTCCCGCGCCACCGCCGCGAAACGGGCGGCGTCGGGCACCGCGTACTTCACCCCGATGACGTTCGGGCACAGCTCGCCGAGGCGGGCTATCAGCCCGCCGCCCAGCGCCGGGTTGCGGACGTACGGGACGACCCCGGTCTCCGGGACGGCCTCCGCGATCGCCCGGTGGTAGTCCACCCACCCCTCCGGCGACACGTACGGGTGGATCGGCTGGTGCACCATCACCATCTGCGCCCCGGCGTCGCATGCGTGCCGCGCGGCGGCCACCGCGGTCGGCACGTCGTGGCCGACGCCCACCACGACCTGGGTGCCCGGGTCCGCCTCCGCCATCGTCAGCTCGACGACCAGCCGCCGCTCGGCCGGGTCAAGGGCGTAGAACTCCCCGGTGTTGCCGTTCGGCGTGACCGTCCGCACCCCGCTGTCGAGCAGCCTGCGCAGCAACGCACGGTACGCGGCGCGCTCCACGCCCCCCTCCGCGTCGAACGGGGTCACCGGGATCGCCACGACATCGGCGAGCGCGGACGACTGCTCTGCGAATGACATTCGGTTGCCCTTCGACTCGGGTGGTTGCGGGGTGCGGTGGGGACGGCACGGGCGGGAAGCGGGCGGGGGGGCGGGCGCGCGGGGGGCCGTCCCCTCACCTCCGCGCGCCCGCGGCTCAGCGGGCCGGTCCTTCCCCGCCGTCGCGGCCCTCCGGGAACGCCCGGGCCACGAAGCTCGCGATGTGGTCGTGCAGCAGCCGCGCCGCGCCGTCCGCGTCCCCGTCCAGCGCGTGCGCCAGGATCTCCCGGTGCTCGCGGGCCTCCTGCTCCCACGACGGCGTCTCCTGCCAGACCACCGCCGAGACCAGGGCCGCCTGGTCCCGCACGTCGTCCAGCATCCGGGCCAGCAGGGGGTTGCCGCACGGCGTGTACAGCGCCCGGTGGAACTCCCGGTTGGCGAGCGACCGGTCGGCCCGGTCCGCCGCCTCGTCGGCCCGCGACAGCGCCTCCCGCGCGGCGTCCAGCGGGGCGCGGTGCGTGACGGTGCGGCGCAGGGCCTCCGGCTCGAGCAGCAGCCGCACGTCGTACACCTGACGCGCCATCGCCGCGTCCACGGTCCGCACGGTCACGCCCTTGTACTGGCTCATCACGACCAGCCCGGTCCCGGCGAGCGTCTTCAGCGCCTCCCGCACGGGCGTCTTCGACACCCCGAACTGCGCGGCCAGCTCGGCTTCCACGAGTGCCTGACCGGGCTTCAGCTGCCCGGTCAGTATCCCGTGCTTGATCGTTTCCAGCACGACCTGGGTACGGGACGGAATCGGCGTCGGCGCGGTGCCGGCGAGCAGGTCCATGGGGGCTCTTTCGGATCTCGCGTATGGCGTCTCATATATGACGTACGAAGTACGACGCGATGAAGGTAGGGCGGGGGGCGGGGTACGTCAATGGGTTGCGCCCAGTTCGGCGCGAGTGGCCCGTGGTCGTGTGCGGCGCCGTTGTGGTTGCGGTTGGGGGTTTTTCCCCGCCGCCCTCCCTCCCCCAGCCTTCGGCCGGGGGGACCCCCACGGGCGCACCCCGCCACACCCCCTCCCGTTGAGTGGGCGCATGACGGCCGGTGGGGGGGTGTCGGACGGGAAATCCCCCTCCGCCGTCCAAAACGCACCGACACGCCGACGCGGTGATCGAGGCCAGTGGGGGGTCAAGGGCGCACGTGCTGCCGCAGTCCGCAGGATGTGAGCACGAGGTGCAGGCGTTCTTCGGTGGCCTCGGCGAGAGGCGGGAGCAGAAGGGTCGCGATACCGGCTTCGACTCCCGCACCGTCGTAGGCGGAACGGTCCCCGACCATCAGCGCCTCGTCAGGGCGCACCCCCAGCTCGTCCAACGCCAGGCGGAAGATGGCTGGGTCGGGCTTGCAGACACCGTGCTCGAAGGACAGCACGAACCGGTCGACGTAGCCGTCCAGACCGGCCTTCACGAACCAGGGGCGGACGTCGAAGTGGACGTCACTGACCACGGCCACCCGTACCCCGGCAGCCTTCAGCGTCGCGAGTGTCGGCTCCACGTCCACGGCGAAGAGATCGACGTCCGGTTGCGCCAGTTCGGCATACAGGGCGTCCATCAGCGCCTCTTCGATGCCGGCGACCGAGGTCCATCGCGAGAAGCCGGCACGGTACGACTCGACGGACGCGTCCGCACCGGTCATCGCCCGCGCCACTTCGGGATCGCCGATCGCCTTCTTGAGGGCCGCGCTGAGCGCCCGCACCTCCGACGGCGAGGCCTCCCGGCCAACGCGTCGCAGCGCGCCCTCGATCCACGACCCGCCCTTGGGACCGGCGTGGTCGGGCCCCCACTTGGGGACGATGAGCGTTCCCACCCAGTCCAGTAGGACGGCCTTGAATGTGGGCGTGTCTCCCCCGGGGCGAACCTGTTCATTCACCTCGCCGGTATACCGGTGCGCTGCTGTCGGCGGAAGGGGACCCCCCGTTTACCCCCCACCGGGCGTTGGTAGCTGGTGATACGGAGGGGGTGGGGGAGTTGGGGGCACCCCCGGCCGAAGGCTGGGGGAGGGCAGGCGGGGAAAACCCCGACCGCAACCACAACGCACCCGGCGCACGCCTCAGCCCTCTGACCCCGCCAAAAAGCCCCGCACCGCCGCCAGATCCCCCGCCGAGGCGAGCCCCGCGTGGTAGAGCCGCAGCTCCGTCGCGCCGGCGGCCCGTGCCCGGGCCGCGTCCGCGGCGAGCGTGCCGGGGCTGCCGCCCATCCCGGCGACGACGGGGAAGTTGGCCGCCAGCACGGTCCCCGCCCGCGCGTGCGGCACGCAGGCCGCGACCAGGTCCGCCCTGGGGAGCACGAGCCCGTCCGCGTGGGCCAGGACCCACCCCGGGTCGACTCCGGCGTTCGCGCCGCAGCGGTGCGCGTGCGGGTCCGCGTGCAGCAGGACCTGGAACCCCGGTGCCGCGGCGGCCCGTACCGCCTCGACCGCCGCCCGCTGCAGGTCCCTCGCCACGGGACCCCGCCAGGCCATGGTCAGTCCCGCCAGGTCCGCCCCGAGCAGCTTCTCGACGTCGGCCCACTCGTCGGGCCCGGGGGCCCACTCCCCCGCCCACACCGGTGCGAGGGCGCCGCGCACGGCCGCCCGCAGTTCGTCCGGGTCCGCCCCGACCCCGGCGTACCCCGCCTCGCACTCGGGGCAGAAGCACAGGGACATCAGGTATTGCGCGGCCCCGGGCATCGGCACTCCGCCGGTCTTGTCGTGGGCGTGCAGATGCGCGAGGCCGTACCAGCCGCAGGACTCCAGTTCCGTGCCCCCGGTGCCCGTCCCCGGCCGCACCGCGGCCTCCGCGGCCAGCGTGACGAGGTACTCGCGCACCTCCGGCTGGGCGATGCACGGCGCCCAGGGGTAGCGGTCGCCGTAGGCGTTGCGCACGCTCACCCGGGGGTGGTCGTCCCCGAGGCGGGAGTTGTGGGCGAGCACGACCCAGGAGTGCACGTCCAGTCCGGCCGCCCGCAGGGCCCGGGCGGCCTCGCCGTAGGCGTCCTCGGCGCCCGCCCAGTCCTGGGTGTACGGCCGCAGGGCGCGTCCCGCCCAGCGGCGCTCGTCCGGCGGGTAGAGCACGGCGGCGTGGCGGGCGGTGACGATGCGGTGCCGGGGGTGGCGGGGGGTGAGCGCCCGCGTGGAGTGGTAGGCGGAGGCGAGGGTGACCTGCCGGACGCCGAGGGCGGCCATGCGGTCCGCCGCCTCCGGGTCGCCGACGACGTCCCACGGGTAGACGAAGGTGGAGGCTCTCAACGCGGCTCCTGGGGTCGGTGGTTGTCGCGGGTCACCGTACGTCAGTCCTCGCCGAGCAGGGCGAGGCCGCGGTCGATGAGTTCGGCGAGTTCCTTGATGTGCGCGGGCGAGGGCTCGGACAGCGGCGGGCGCACCTCGCCCACGTCGAGCCCGCGCAGCCGGACCCCGGCCTTGACGAGGGAGACGGCGTAGCCGCGGCCCTGCTGGCGCAGTTCCACCAGGGGCCGGTAGAAGCCGTCGAGGAGGGCGTTGGCGGTGGCGTCGTCGCCGCCGGTCAGGGCGCGGTGGAAGGCGAGGGCGATCTCGGGCGCGAAGCAGAAGACGGCGGAGGAGTAGAGGGTGACGCCGATGCCGCGGTAGGCGAGGCCGGTGAGTTCGGCGGTGGGGAGCCCGTTGAAGTAACGGAAGTCGCGGTCGGGGACGGCGCTGCGGACGGCGCTGATGATGCGCTGCATCAGGTCGAGGTCGCCGACGCCGTCCTTGAGGCCGATGATGCGCGGGATCCGGGCGAGTTCGGCGACGGTCGCGGGGGTGAGGACGGCGTTGTCGCGCTGGTAGACGATGACGTCGAGCGAGGTGCCCGCGGCGAGCGCCGCGTAGTGCCGCAGCAGTCCGGCCTGGTCGGCGACGACGAGGTAGGGCGGCATGGCGAGCAGTCCGTCGGCGCCCGCCTCCTCGGCGAGGCGCGCGAACTGGAGCGCCAGGGCGGTGCCGTAGCCGGCGCCGGCGACGACGGGCACCCGGCCCGCGGACTCCTCGACGGCCGCGGCGACGCAGGCGCCGTACTCCTCTGGCGTCAGCGCGTGGAACTCGCCGGTGCCGCAGCACGCGAAGACCGCCCCGGCCCCGGCCTCGATCCCGCGGCGCACGTGCGCGCGGAAGACCTCCAGGTCGACGGCGCCGTCCGGGCCGAAGGGCGTCACGGGGAAGAACAGCAGGCCGTCGAGGCGCGCGGAGAGTGAGGCGGCATCGGTCATCGGGTTCTCCCTGAAGACTGGCGTCTGTGCGCTCATCTGATCGATGTCTATATTCATGAACGCGTTCACGCTAAGGCAGCGCAGAGGAAGGGTCAAGGAAGACAGCCGCAGGTGGTGGAGTCTTGACGCTTCGACAAGCGCTCTTTAGCGTGTCCATGAATATGAATAACGTCCATGAACATGGACGCCCGATCGAGGAGACCCGCGCATGCCCGCTCCCCGCACCGTCCTGCTCACCGGCGCCGCAGGCGGCCTGGGCACCCTGATGCGCGAGCTGCTGCCGGCGCACGGCTACGAGCTGCGTCTCCTCGACATGCTGCCCGTCGAGGGCGCGCCCGACGCGATCACCGCGGACCTGGCGGACCGCGCCGCCCTGCGCGAGGCCGTACGTGGCGTCGACGCGATCATCCACCTCGCGGGCATCTCCCTGGAAGCCCCCTTCGAGAAGATCCTGCGCGCCAACATCGAGGGCACGTACAACCTCTACGAGGCCGCCCGAGAGGAGGGCGTGCCGCGGATCGTCTTCGCCTCCAGCAACCACGCGGTGGGCTTCACCCCGCGCCCGGTCGGGGACGACCCGCTCATCCCGGTCGACACCCCGCGGCGCCCCGACACCTACTACGGCCTGTCCAAGGCCTTCGGCGAGGACCTCGCCCAGCTCTACTGGGACCTGCACGGCCTGGAGACCGTCTCCGTCCGCATCGGCTCCTGCTTCCGGGAGCCGACGTCGGTGCGCATGCTCTCGGTCTGGATGAGCCCCGAGGACGGCGCCCGGCTCTTCGACGCCGCCCTCACCGCCGAGGGCGTCGGGCACACCGTCGTCTACGGCAGCTCGGCCAACACCCGCCTGTGGTGGGACCTGTCCTCCGCACGGGCGCTGGGCTACGAGCCGCAGGACGATTCCGAGCCCTTCGCCGCGAAGCTCATCGCCGAGCAGGGCGAACTCGACCCCGCGAACCCGGACCACGCCCACCTCGGCGGCCACTTCACCACGCACCCGCCCATCTGGCCCCACTGACCGCGGCGGCGCTCGGCGTCCGCGTTCGGCCCCGCCGTTCACCTGGTGGATCTGCGCGGTGACATGGGCGGCGCCCGGGGAGGCGAGCCAGTGGACGAGCGGGGCCACGTCCCCGGGAACGCCGACCCGTCCGAGCACGACCTGGTCCCCGTCGCGGACGAAGGCCTCCGCGACGGCCAGGCCGATCCCCGTACCGCCGCCGCTGATGACCACGATGCGTGACGGGTGAAAACTCCGTTCGGTAATGGAACCGTAAACCCGGAACGATCGTTAAGCGGAGCATGACCGCAATGACACCCGGCTCGAACATCCCGCTCTCCGCGGCGCGCGTGACGGTGGAGGTATCCGCGCCCGTGCGGCTTGATGTGTCGGGCCTGCTGATCGCCGCCAACGGCAAGGTGCGCTCCGACGACGACTTCGTCTTCTACAACCAGCCCGCGGGACCGGGAGTGACCTACCGGTCCGGTGGCGGCACCTCACCCGACGCGATCACGGTCGACACCGCGGGAGTACCGGCTGACATCGAGAAGATCGTCGTGACGGCGAGCCCCGACGCGCCCGGGGCCACCTTCGCCGGCACCGAGCCGACGGCGACCGTGCGGGACGCCGACAGCGGCACCGTCCTCGCGACCTTCACCCCGCCGGCGCTGCGCACCGAGACCGCGCTCGTGGTGGTCGAGGTCTACCGCCGCGCCGGCGCCTGGAAGGCCCGCGCGGTCGGCCAGGGGTACGCGAACGGGCTGGCGGGCATCGCCACCGACTTCGGCGTCTCCGTCGACGAGCCCGCGGCCGCCGCGCCGCAGGCACCGCCCCAGGCGCCGCCCGTGGCTCCCCCGCCGCCCGCTCCTCCGGCCGCCGCCATGACCCCTCCCCCCGCTCCTCCGGCCGCGCCGCCGGTCCCGCCCGCCCCGCCTGCCCCGCCGGTCGGAACCGGCAAGATCAACCTGGACAAGGGCCGGGTCAACCTCCAGAAGAACCAGACGGTCTCCCTGGTCAAGGGGGGCAAGCCGCTGATGGCCTCGGTCCGCATGGGCCTCGGCTGGGAGCCCGCCTACCGCGGCAAGGACATCGACCTCGACGCCTCGGTCATCGCGTACGGACCGCAGCGCAACCACATCGAGTCCTGCTACTTCGGCCGGCTCAGCATCCTGAACGGCGCGATCCAGCACTCCGGCGACAACCTCACCGGCGAGGGCGCGGGCGACGACGAGGTGATCACCGTCCACCTCGGCGGGCTGCCGCCCGAGGTCACCGGGCTGGTCTTCACGGTGAACTCCTTCTCCGGCCAGAAGTTCAACCAGGTCGCCAAGGCCTACTGCCGTCTGATGGACGGCACGACGGGCGAGGAGCTGGTGCGCTTCGACCTCACCGGCGCCGAGCCCCGCACCGGCGTGATGATGGCCAAGTTCATCCGCCAGTTCTCCGGCGAGTGGGAGATGACCGCGATGGGCGACTTCGTCGACTCCCGCACCGTCAAGGGCATGGTCAAGCCCGCCGCGCAGGCGCTCTGAGCGACGCGACGAGCCCGGTGGCCCGTGCGGGGCACGGACCACCGGGCTCGGGTGACGCGGTCACGGTTCAGCAGGCGCCGCCGTGGCCCTGACGGCGCCACGGGCCGGTGATGGCCAGCATGATGCCCGGGTCCTGGATGTTGGCGAACAGCGTCTTGCCGTCGGGCGAGAAGGTCACCCCGGTGAACTCGCTGTACTCCGGCTCCTCCGCGGTGCCGATGTTCAGCTCGTTGCGGGCGATCGGGTAGGTGCGGCCGTCGCCGAGCGCGCCGAACAGGTGCTGCCGGCCCGCGCCGTCCTCGGCGATGACCAGGCCGCCGTAGGGCGAGACGGTGATGTTGTCCGGGCCGTCGAAGGCGCCGTCGGCCGACGGGTCGGGGTTGACGCCCAGGAGGACCTTGAGGGTCAGGGTGCGGCGCTTGGGGTCGTAGAACCACACGGCACCGTCGTGGGACGCGCCCGGGCTTTCCTCGCGGGCGTAGGAGGAGACGACGTACACGCCGCCGTCGCCCCACCACATGCCCTCCAGCTTGCGGGCCCGGGTGACCTCACCGGTCGCGAACTGCTTGCGGACGGAGGTCGTCTTCGCGTCGCGGTCCGGGACGTCCACCCAGTCCACGCCGTAGACCGTGCCGATCTTCGTGGCGCGGGACAGGTCGTCGACGAACTTGCCGCCCGAGTCGAAGCACTTGAAGGCCTGCAGCACGCCGGCGTCCTCGGGCAGCGCGCGCAGCCTGCCGCGGCCGTGGTGGAAGCCGGCCGGCGGCGTCCAGCGGAAGAACAGGCCGTTGGGGTTGGAGGCGTCCTCGGTCAGGAAGAGGTGGCCGCGCTTGGGGTCGACGACGACCGCCTCGTGCGCGTAGCGGCCCAGGGCCTTGATCGGCTTGGGGTCGCGGTTGGCCTTGCGGTCGTACGGATCGACCTCGAAGACGTAGCCGTGGTCCTTCAGGAAGCCGTTCTTGCCGGCCTTGTCCTCGGTCTCCTCGCAGGTCAGCCAGGTGCCCCAGGGGGTGCGGCCGCCCGCGCAGTTGGTGGCCGTGCCGGCCACACCGACCCACTCCACGACGTGGCCGCCGTGCTTGGCGACCTCGACGATGGTCACGCCGCCGGCCGCACCGGAGTCGTAGACCAGGCCCTCGGTCAGCGGGACCGGGTGCGGCCAGTCGGCGCGGGCGCCGGCCAGCTCGTGGTTGTTGGCGAGCAGCGTGGCGCCGCGCAGGCCCTCGAAGGTCGCCGTGCCGTCGTGGTTGGAGGGGGTCGACTCGCCGGACTCCAGCTTGGTGACGCCGGTCCGGGTGATGACGCGGTACGAGAAGCCCTCGGGCAGGGCGAGGATGCCCTTCGGGTCCGGGACCAGCTCGCCGTAGCCCAGCCGGCCGTGGTGCCGGGACGCGCCCGCCTCCGCGGCGGTCGCCGGCGCCTCGGCGGCGAGGGCGCCGGGGGCGGTCGCGAGGACGTCGACGGTTCCGGCCAGTGCGACTCCGGCACCGGTGATCGCCGTGCGCTTGGCGAAGTCTCTGCGGGTGAGAGTCATCGTTCTCTCCTGAGGCCACAAGGTCACTGCTCTGCCGCAGTCACGCTCCCGCCCCCCGGCGAACGGAAGTTGAACTGAGCAGGACATTCCGACGCCCATTCCCTGAGGCGTTCGGACCCGCGCCGCGCCCCTCCCCGCGGGGCCGGGGATGGTTCAGGGCGCCGCGGGGCCCGCCGAGCGGGCCTTGAAGGCCGCCTTGCGCGCCTCCTTGGCCAGCCGCTTGTCGGGGTGGATGCGCCCCATGGCCTCGAGGACGTCGGCGGTCGCCGGGTGGTCCACCCGCCAGGCGGCGGAGAAGAACCCGTCGTGCCGGGCGACGAGGTCGGTGACCAGTTCACGCAGCAACTCGGGGTCGTCGTCGGCGTCGAGCTGGGCGGCGAGGGTGTCGACGGTGAGCCAGAAGATCATGTCCTCGTCGGGCGCGGGGACGTCCGCCGCCTCGCGTTCCGTCAGCCAGACCCGGGCCAGTCCGCCGAGCTGGCGGTCGGCCAGGACCTCGCGCAGGGCCGGCTCGGCCTCGTCGCCGAGCAGGCTCAGGGTCTGCTGGGCCACCAGCCGGCGGCCGGGCGCGCTGCGGTCCTCGCCGCGCGCCGCCTCCAGCAGTTCGCGGGCCGCGTCGTACGGCTTGCGGTTGCCCAGCCACGCGTCGGCCTCCCGGCGGGCGATCTGGTCCGGGTACCGGAACAGTGCCTCCAGCAGGACGGCGGCGGGCTCGCCGGCCAGGTCGCCGGCGACCGGGGCGTGCATGCCGGCGTCGACCATCCGGGAGCGCACGCCGTACACCCCGAGCGGGGTCAGCCGCACCAGGCCGTAACGGGAGACCTCCTCGGGCCCGATCTCCTCCGGGAAGACCGCCGCCCCCTCGGCGGGGCCGTCGTCCTCGGACTCGGCCTCCTCGATCAGGGCCTCGTCCAGGGGCTGGTACTCCAGCAGCCCGGTGGTCGTGAGCAGCCGGAAGTGCTCGTCGAGGCGCATCATCACCTCGGTGACGTCCTCCAGCAGGGCGTCGCTCGGCTCCTCCACGTCCTCGGGGACGACGAGCGACGCGGCCAGGACCGGCAGCGGCACGGCGTCCTTGGTGTCACCGCCGGAGTCCTCCATGGCGGTGAAGAGGTAGAGGTTGGCCAGCGCGCCTTCGAGGAACTCGGCCTCCTCCTCCGGGTCCCAGTCCAGGCTGCCCAGGTCGACCTCGCCGTCGGGGCCCAGCTCCTCCATCAGGCCGTCGAGGTCGGGGGTCGCGGCCTCGGCCAGCGCCGTGTCCAGTGCGGCCAGCCACACCTCCAGCACCTCGCGCGGCCCGCCCGCGTCCAGCCGCTGCAGCGCCTCGCCGGGCACGGCGCGCCCCGCGGGCTCATCCAGCGCCACGATCCCGGCGCCGGCCTGCTCGTCGTCCTCGTCCGCTGCGTCCTCGATGTCGAGGTCGACGAGGCCGGCGTCCACGGCCACGCCCCAGGCCTGCGCCGCGTCCGCCGGGCCGTCCGGCTGCCCCTCCAGACCCAGCTCACGGACGGCACGCGGGACGTCCTCCGCGGTCAGCTCCCCCATCGCGTCCACGCTCACGTGCGGCGCGCACCAGCGTGCCAGTCGCACCGCGCGGTCGAGGAGCGGTACGGCGAGTGCGAACCGCGCCAGCTCCTCCTCGGGCAGCAGCCTCACCGGCGGCAGGTCGAGGCGGTCAGCGGCCATGGCGGGGTCTCCAATGCAGCGGTGTCCTGGGGGCGCCTGAAGGCGCAGCACCAGCCTAGACGTGTGCGCGCCCGGCGGGTGCGCTTCGGCCTTCCGTCACCCGCCGTTACCGCAACGGACGTGCGATCCGTCGGTATTGACGTGCGGGGGCGGGCCCCGGGGAAGGTGTACGGCCGTTCCACCCGTCAGCGGGGTCACTTCCGCCCCACCGCCGGAGCCGGCCCGGGGTACGCACGCCCCGCGCCGCGCGCCCCCGCGGAAGCACCGGTGCGCGACGGGGCGTACGACCGTCCCCCGCGCGCCGCCCCGCGGGCCACCCGGTGGGCACGGCCGCCCACGACCTGGGCGACGACCGGCGTCGCACGGTGCTTGGCTGCGGGTCGACGAGGTCGGCCCGGGTCCCCGCGGCGACCACTGGACCTATCTGACCGCCGGATGCCGGTCCCGGGCGAACCACGACGGCCACGGCGTCGAGTTCGTCCTGACCGCCCCGGTCCCCGACCCCCTCTTCGCCGACCTGATCGCCCTGACCGCCTTCTACCACTGCGGTCCCCGGCCGCACCCGCTCGGCGTGGGCCACAGCCTTCCGGTCGGCGAACCCTGGGTCCCCGGTTCGGCCTGCGACCACATCCTGGTCAGCCTCCCGTACCTCCACGGGTCCGACCTGGAGGTCTGCCACCTGCCGGGCGGCAGGGCCCGCCTGCTGTGGCTGCTGCCGGTGACCACGTCCGAGATCGTCTACCGCCGCGAGCACGGTACGGAGGCACTGGAGCAGCGCTTCGACGACGCGGGGATCCGTCCGCCGGACCTGCACCGTCCGCCGGTCGTCTGAGCCGCGTCGCCGTACCCTCCGCGGGTCAGCCCTCCCGGAGGAAGTCCTCCAGGGCCTCCAGCCAGGCGTCAGGCCGGTCGATGTGGGCCATGTGCCCGGCCTCCTCGATGATCGCGGCCCGCGCGGACGGAAGGATCCGCAGTGTCGGTGCGACCAGGCCGACCGGGAAGGTCATGTCCTGCCGTCCGTGCAGCAGCAGCACGGGGAGGCCGAGCGCCGCGAGCCGCTCGGGGTCGTCCGGGCGGCGCGGCCCCGGCAGCGTCCCGGCCTCGAAGGGGCGCAGCCACTCCGCGGTGAAGCGGACGCCGCGCAGGACGTCGAGGTAACCGGGCAGTGCCGCCGCGCGCCACACGTTCGCCGGCGCGGAGGCCAGGGCGGCGGCACGGGTGAGGGCCGCCCCGGACAGCGAGGGGTCGGACCACACCGCGGCCTCCGCAGCGAGCCGTTCCTCGCGCTCCCGCCAGCCGTCGAAGGCGTCCGGCGGCACGGGCAGCACGCTGCTCGACGCGATCACCAGGCGCCGTACGCGCCCGGGCGCGGCCAGGGCGAGGCGCTGCGCGATCAGCCCTCCGTACGAGAAGCCGAGCACGTCCGTCCGCCCGATGCCCAGCGCGTCCAGCAGCCGCGCGAGGTCGGCGGTGGCCGCGTCCGGCGTGTAGTGGCCGTCGGCGAGCCCGCGGGTGGAGCGACCGCAGCCGCGCAGGTCCGGCAGGACGATCCGGCGGTGCCCGGCGAGACGGTCCAGGGGCCGCCGCAGATACGTGTGGTCCCAGTCGGGTCCACCGTGCACCACCAGCAGCGGCGGACCGGCCGGATCGCCTGCCAGGGCGACGAACAACTCCACCGCCGGGTCGCGCGAGACCGGCACCAGGATCTCCTCGAACACGGGGGCCAGTATGACGATCCGACAACGTCCTTAGGATGTCCGGGTGACGACGGACACCGCTACGCCGGACCGCACCGACGACGACGCCGGCGACCCCCGGGCGGCGACCGCCGCAGCCGACTGGCCGCTGCGACTGCGCCGGTTCGGCCACAGCCCACGCCCCCGGACCGACACCCGCGAGCGGCTGGTCCCGCCCTTCCCCGAACCGGGCACCCGCACGTGGCGGGCCCTGGGCCTGGGACCGGCCCGTGCGCACCGCGCCGCACGGGCCATGGGCTGGCTCGGCCCCGTCCTGGTCGCCGTCCTCGCCGGCGTACTGCGCTTCGTGGGCCTCGGCAGCCCGCACGCCATCGTCTTCGACGAGACGTTCTACGCCAAGGACTCCTGGTCCCTGCTCCAGCTCGGCTACGAGGGCGGCTGGCCCGACCGCAAGGTCTCGGACCCGCAGATCCTGGGCGACCCCCAGGTCATCCCGCTCTCCGGGACCGGCCACTTCATGGCGCACCCGCCGATGGGCAAGTGGGTGATCGCGCTCGGCGAGTGGATGTTCGGCCTGAACCCGCTCGGCTGGCGCTTCATGGCGGCGGTGCTCGGCACCCTGTCGGTGCTGATGCTCTGCCGCATCGGCCGCCGCCTGTTCCGCTCCACCGCTCTGGGCTGCCTGGCCGGCGGGCTGATGGCGGTGGACGGGCTGCACTTCGTGATGAGCCGCGTCGCGCTGCTCGACGTGTTCGTCATGTTCTTCGTGCTGGCGGCGTTCGGCTGCCTGCTGATCGACCGCGACCGCGCGCGGGCCCGGCTCGCCGCGGCCCTCCCGGTGGACGGCGACGGCTTCGCCGGTCCCGACCGGGACACCGGCGCCCGCGCGGGAACCGGCCCGCGGCCCTGGCGGCTCGCGGCCGGCGTGCTCCTGGGCCTCGCGTCCGCCGTCAAGTGGAACGGCCTGTACTACCTGGCGTTCTTCGTGTTGCTGACCGTGCTCTGGGACGTCGGCGCCCGCCGCCTGGCCGGGGCCCGCCGCCCCTACCGCGCGGTGCTCCGCCGCGACCTCGGCTGGTCCTTCCTGTCCCTCGTCCCGGTCGCCGTGGTGACGTACGTGGTGACCTGGACCGGCTGGTTCCTCAGCGACGACGGCTACGGCCGGCACTGGGCCGACGGCCGCGGCGGCACGTGGTCGTGGATCCCGGCGCCGCTGCGCAGCCTGTGGCACTACGAGTACGGGGTCTACCAGTTCAACGTCGGCCTGGAGGACCCGCACCCCTACCAGTCCAACCCGTGGAGCTGGCTGGTCCTGGGCCGTCCGGTGTCCTTCTTCTACGAGTCCCCCAAGCTGGGGCAGGACGGCTGCGGCGCCCGCGACTGCTCGCGGGAGATCCTCGCCCTCGGCACTCCCCTGCTGTGGTGGGCGGCCTGCTTCGCCCTCGGCTACCTGCTCTACCGCTGGGCGCTGCGCCGCGACTGGCGCGCCGGCGCCGTCCTGTGCGCGGTCGCCGCGGGCTACCTGCCGTGGTTCCACTACCAGAACCGCACCATCTTCTCCTTCTACGCCGTCGTCTTCCTCCCCTACCTCTGCCTCGCCCTCGCCATGGCGCTCGGCGCGCTGCTGGGCCCGGCAGGGGCGACCGAACGCCGCCGCGCCTACGGGGTGGTGGCCGCTGGCGTGCTCGTCCTGCTGATCGTCTGGAACTTCATCTACTTCTTCCCGATCTACACCGGGCGGACGATCCCCTACGACGCCTGGCACGCCAGGATGTGGCTCGACACCTGGATCTGAGGCGCCCGGCGCCCTTGCGCGGACGACAGGCCCTAGAGCAGTCCCAGGTCGCCCAGTTCCTTGTGCAGATCGGCGCGCGGGTTGTCGGCGGGGGCCGGGAGACCGGCTCGGGTCGCGGCGGAGGGCCCGCCGCTCCCGCGGGCCGGCTGATCGGCGCGGGCGCGCCGGTCGCGGAAGAGCCAGGCCCCCACCAGGCCGCCGGCCAGTCCGCCGAGGTGGCCCAGCCAGCTCACGCCGGGCGTCCCGGGTACGGCCACCGTCAGCATGTAGGCGAAGGACGCCGCCATCACGATGCCGATGAGGGTGTCGATCAGGTGCCGGTCGAACAGCCCGCGCACCACGACGTAGCCGAAGTAGCCGAAGATCAGGCCGCTGGCGCCGACCGTGTCGGCGTTGCCCTGCTCAAAGAACCAGACCGCGAGGCCGCTGGTCACGGCAACGAGCAGGCTCAGCGCGAGGAACCGGCCCACCCCGCGGTACGCGGCGAGGAAGCCGAACACGAACAGCGGACCGGAGTTGCTCTCGATGTGCGCCCAGCTCCAGTGGAGGAAGGGCGCGGTCAGGACGTTCGGCAGGGAGCCGACGTCGCTGGAGACCACCCCGTAGTCCCGCGACAGCGCGTAGTGGCCGGCGTAGTTGGCCACCTGCAGCAGCCAGACGACCACAAGGAAGCCGAACACCACGAAGAACGCCTTCCGCGCCTCCGCGATCATCTCCTCGGGGCGTACGGAGGCGCGTACCGCCCCCGAGCCCGACCCGTCCCGCTCCGCCCCACCCATGACACGCTCCCTCCCCGGCGGCCCCCCGGCCGCCCGCACCACGAACCCCGCGGATCACATGGTGCCCTAGGCGACCGGTTCCGCCCAAGCGTCCCGGGGACGTCAGCCCACGAAACTGCCGCCCCGCGTCCCCAGGCGCTCGTCCCCGACCTCCAGCAGTACGTCGGAGATCGTGAAGTGCTCTTCGAGGGCGCTCCGCAGCGCCGCCAGCGCGGCTCGGATCTCGGCCAGCTGCTCGCGCGGCCTGCGCTCCCTCAGGTACCGGACCACGCACTCGTAGGTCTCCGGTCCCCATTCGGACGTCGTGGTCAGCGCGGTGCCGTACCACCGGGGCGAGAATTCCCGCAGATTGGCCATCATCCGGTCCTGGCTCTCCCTGCTGCGGGGATGACCGACGTCCATGGCCCTCGCGAGGTCCTCCTGCGTCGGGGCGAGCGGCAGGGCTCCGGAGCGCATGACGGCGAGGAGCAGTTGCAGTGCGTTGAACTTCCCGCTGAGCAGCGGCTGAAGCCGGTTGTAGGCGTCGGGATCGATGATCTGCAGCGCCACACCGCGGTCGCTCATCAGACCGGAGATCCGCGTGAGGTTCACGATCTGCCGCTGCACGTCCCGGGTGACCCAGTCCCCGGCGGTCAGCGCGTAGGCGTCGTCGCCACGCTCGAGGTGGCGGCCCATCCTCTCCTGGTAGGCCTCCAGTTTCCGGACGATCCCTTCGGCCTCCAGCATCGCCTCGTTGAGCCTCACGTAGAGGATGAACAACTCGGCACCGAGCTTGCGACGCCGCTTCTCCTCACGAATCGCCCTGAGCCCCGGCAGCCCTTGTGCGAGTGCCTCGACCAGGGTTCGTACGAGTTCGACCATGGCTGTCCTTCCCGGTCCGATCGGACGGTGGCGGGAACCGGCGGGGCCGGACTCTGACAGCCGGTGAACGTCAGGGGTCGGACATCGGTTCCGCCCGCCGGCACCGCCGCGTGCCGCCTCCACGCTCGTGCCCGCCGCGCCGGTCCCGCCCGGTCCGCATACGCTGCGAAGACGTCCGACCTTGCCGGCGGGAAAGGGTGTGGCATGACGTCCGCAGGCGTGCACCTCCGGGAGATCACCGACGAGAACCGGGAAGCCGTCCGTGCCCTCCGCGTCCGGCACAAGCAGAAGCAGTTCGTCGCGTCGGTGTCCCTGTCCCTCAAGCAGGCCGCGAAGATGCCGGACGCCGGCCCCTGGTACCGCGCCGTGTACCGCGGCGACGAGCCGGTCGGCTTCGTGATGCTCTCGTGGAGACCGCCGTCCGGCCCCTACCGGGGGCGGCACTTCATCTGGCGCCTCCTGATCGACAAGCGGTACCAGGGGCACGGGATCGGCCGCGAGGTGCTCACGCAGATCGCCGACCTGGTCCGCGCGGACGGCGCCACGGAGCTGCTGACCAGCTACGAGCCCGGCGACGGCGAGCCCTGGCCCTTCTACCGGAAGTTCGGCTTCGAGCCCACCGGGGACATCGACGACGGCGAGATCGTCCTGCGGCTCCCCCTCCCGCCCGCGACCGCCGACGCTCCTCACGGCTGAGGCGGCGGCGGAGCGTCCGGCGTGCGCGATCACCCGCTGCCGGCCCTCCCCTGGGACCGGCAACGGCATCACCCGAACTCGGGGGTAGTATCTCGCGAATGCCGGTGCGTCAGTACGTCTGTTTCGCCTTGTACAGCCGTCACACCCCGGCGGACGAGATGACCCGGCGGCTTGGCGTCAGCCCTGACAAGGTGTCGGTCCGGGACAGCCGCCGCACCGGGCCGACGGTGGTCCCGGTCGACCACTCGTGGGAGATCGTCTGCTCGGAACCGGACTTGAACGTGGACGAGCAGATCGTCCGCGTCCTCGACAGGCTCCGGCCCCACATCGACGACGTGGCCGAACTCGCCGGCCGCCTGGCTGCGGAAGGCGGCGGGGCCGTGCCCCAGGTGGTGCGCTACTTCGACGACGCGACCGGGGACCGTCCCGGAGTCCCGGACGGCCCGAACCTCTTCGGTTGGCACCTGGACCGCGGGACCATGGACTTCCTCACCGCAGTCGGTGCCGAACTCGACGTCGACGAGTACGACTTGACCTCCGGCCCGAACGAGGACCGAACGCACGAGCTCCCTCCCGGGCCGCCCGGCCCCGGGTGAGGCGCTCGTCACGTCCGGCCGGGGCGGCCGCGGATCAGGGCCGCCGCAGGGCGCGGCCGTCACCTGCGGCACGATCACCCGGCGCGCGAACCGCCAGCAGCTACGGACGGGACGGCTTGAATTCGTGCACACGTTCGAGTCCAGCCGTGCGGCCTGCGGTGATCCCGCCCGGTCATCCGCCGCTCACCCCACCGGCACCAGCCGTACGACGCCATGAGGCGCGGGCGGCGGTCCGGACCCAGACCCCCACATCGCAGGCAGCCCAGGCTCCCCCGCGAGCCCTCGACTGAACTTGTTCACCGCGAGGTGGCCACGCGCAACACCGCCCACCAGGGCCTGTCCGACGGGCCGCGTCACCGGCCCCGCGCCCGACAGCGCTGTCACCCGAATGGCGCAGCATGACGTGCCCACCCACATGGGTGAAGATCAGGCTGAGTAGTGCCCCAACTGCGGCAATGCGTGAAAGGGGAACCACATGCGCATTCGACGAATCCTCGCCGCCGCCATCGCCACGGCAGCCCTCACCGGACTCGGCCTCGCGGGCGCAGCCACCGCCACCGCCGCCGCCCCCGCCGCCACCACCGCCAGCCCCACCCCGGGTGAGTGCGAACAGGGCGGCGGAACGGTCGATTGGGCGACCAACACCTGCAAGGGCGGCACGTACGACGGGCAGATGGTCGACTAGCCCCCGCCGGGTGCCCCGCAGCCACGCGCTGCGGGGCGCTCCCGCGCGAGCCAAGACGGCCCCAGGTCACGGCTGCCGGCGGTCAGTTGTGGCTGTGCTCTATGAGATGCAGGTCAGACGTCAACGCCTCGATGCTCTCCCCCGCGTCCAGGAGCACGGAGGCATAGAAATGCCGTAGGGCATGCATGCCGTTCTCCCGTCCGAGGGCGATGCCGGCCGAGGCGAGCGCTGGACGCCACACGGCGCGGTTGAAGCGAAACCGGTGCAGCCACTGCTTCCGCGCATTGACGAACAGCAGTGAAGCCGTGACAGGTGGACCCGGCATCCACGTCGAAGAGGGCCGGCTCGCTGGGGGTCTACAAGAACACCACCCGCGGCATCGTTGCCCTGGTCTTCCGTTGTAAGCCCGCCGGCGGCACCGAACGCACCTCGGACGAGTCCACAGCCGTCGACTGGCTCACGCCCGACGAAGTCGCCGAGCGCATGTCCGAAGTCTTCGCGGTCCGGCTGCTCGACGCCCTCGACGGCGAGGCTCCCCATGTGCGGAGCCACGATGGCAAGCACCTGAATCCCGTCGGATGGCCCTCCGTAGCATGTCCCGGTGACGACCGAACCAGAGCACACCACGACCGCGGTGATGCGGTATCTGCCCAAGCCGGAAGCGATACTCCGCGACACCGACTGGGCCGGTCTGGAGCACCTGTGGGGTCCCGCAAGCGACATACCCGCTTCGCTGGCGGCCCTGCGCGGTACCGATCCCGTCGTCCACGCGCGCGTCATGGACAAGGACCTCGACTGCCTGCGCCACTCAAACAGCGTCTCCCCGGCCACGGTGCCCGCGGCGTTGTTCATTGCCGCGATCCTTCCCGAGCCAAGTACCGAGGTCGAAGGGACCTACTACTCCTGGGAACATCCAGTCGGAGGGGAACGGCGCAGCCTGCTCCGTGTGGAACTGCTCGAATGGCTGGCGTCGCTGGCCCACGACACCGACGACGAGTTGTACGGCAGGCTACTGAGGCGGGGCGAAGTCTCACCGGAGATCGAGGCGGTACGGGCCTTGCGGCCACTGTTCTTCCAGGCAGTCGCCCCCTTCCTGGACGACGGCAAGCCTGCTGTGCGCCACGCGGCCCTCGTGACAGCCGTCTTCCTCTCCGAACACCCCGACCTGACAGGCCACCGCCCTGACCTGACCATCCGTGCCCGGGATCTGCTGACGACCTGCGAACGCCCCCAGTACTACCGACACAGCGCCATCGACGGCCTCAAAGCCTGGGGCCAGCACTACGAAGACCTCATGCGCCCCACCGACGTCCGTCCACCCCGGCCGACAGAACACGATGGATCGCCGTGGGGTGATGCGGCCTCCATCGACGACCAACACTCCGGCTTCAGCGACGACCCGCCCTTCTAGGCCACCCGCCTCAGGCCCAACGCCTTTAACGTACGCAGCGCCGAGACCGACAATTTTCCATCAGTTGAGGACGCGGCTCAGGCGCGGGCATCGCTAAGGTTGCACGATCCAGGGGAGCGGCCGGTACGAGAATGACCTCGTGACTTCCCCGTCAGCGATTGATCTGCCCCGTTTTCTTACGAATTGGCACGGTATACCTGATCGGCCACCCAAGCAGTTGCCTGCCGCCTGTGAGTGGCTTCCGGACCCCCTAAAAGAATGCCATGCCCTCTTTTCCCGGTGGAGCAAACCACTCACGCGCCTCAACAACATGGTTCCGCCTGAGTGGATCAGCGCAAAGTACGGCAAAGCTATCTTCCTGTGCGACGGAAGCCGCGATTGGCAATCCGCTTTCGATTTGGAAGATCCTGATGTCGTCTACGAGAGAGAGGTCGACGAGGAGTGGGAGCGGAGCGCCGAGTCCCTTTCGGAGGTCCTTATCCACAACGCGCTACTTGAAGTTGTTTGGACCGCTCCGTACCGACAGTGGAGCACTATGGCGGACGACACTCTCCTAGAAGTTCTTGCGCCAATGACCGAAGTCACCTTCGGAGGATGGCGCTGGTACAACAACCCCTTTTGTCGAATCTTCATGAGCGACACACTTATCGCAACAGTTGATCCGATCCGGGATCTACGCAATCAAGAGTTCGATCAGCCTGGATACACAGACGCCCAAGTCGCGGCTACGAATCCCACACACCTTGCATACCTGGACGAGGTCCCGCAGCTCGGCTGGCGCCGAAGGCCCTGAATGAGAGCACGACAGGAGCCATAAGGACCGGTGATTCCCAAGCTCAGAGTGCAGCCTCGATTCCCGTCAGCGGTAGACCCGAACGAGAATCGCGTCTCCGTCTCGGGCCGCGGCACCGAAGAACCGGGTCAGGCCGGCGTAGTAGTCGCGTCCCCACTCCAGGGAGTCCGGGGTGTCCCATCTCAGGGGGTACACGTCGGCCCTATTCAGTTCCTGAGGGTCGAGGCCAACGAGTAGTTGGTCGTACGTCGTACGGGCAAGGATTTCTGCGCCCAGGCGGACGCGCTCGGCGGGTAGGTAGCGAGGCGGGCCGTATCCCCAGTCCTCGGTCTCGGCGAACGCCGCCTCGCCATGGATGACATCGACGGGGAGTCAGCCGCCGTCCTGCTCCTGGGATTGATCCTCGCGGCCCTTTCGCTCTGGGAGCACACCCACCCTTCGCCCAAGCGGCGGCAAGCACGGGAGCTTGAGCAAGATGGCAAAGGCTGACATCGACGGGTGACATCAACGTACCCGAACGGCGACGGATCGCATCAACTGCCCGGACGACCTGATGTCGCCGATGACCGCGGATTTCTGCAGGCGGGGCGAAACTGCGATCGAACTTACAAGGCAGGCGTCGACGGCCAGAGTCCACCAGCTGCACCGTGACAGTAGCGGCGACCCCCGGCACTGCGCGGCGGATCACCGGTCCCGGCGTGTGCGCTTGCTCACCCGTCCCAGGAGGCCGCGGCGGGCGGGCCCGGTGAAGGGCGGGAGCTCCGCGAAGCCGGGTTCGGCGCCCAGGGTCCCGGCTAGGTGGGCGAGCGCCGTCCGTACCCGGGTGAGCGGGTGGCCGGGGAAGCGCGCGTCGTACTCCTGGGCGTCGGCGCGGTGGAAGGGGAGCCCGCCGCGCAGCCCGGGCGCGTAGGGATGTTCCAGGAAGTACTGCTCGGGCCCGAGTTCGGCGAGCACCATGGCCTCGCGCATCCCTGTGACGCCGTCTTCAAAGGCCTGCACCTTGACCACCGCGCTGCAGGCCGCGCGCGGCAGGGTGTAAGTGCCCAGGAACGCCTGGCCTCTCGGCCGGTCCGGCAGCGGCACTTTGAGTACCTGGCGCAGCGCCGGCAGTCCGGCGACCCGGACGACGTCGGCCTCGATGAGACCGCCGCCCGCGTCGGCCGTGAAGCGGGCGAGTGCCTGCCGGAGCCGGTCCGGCTCCTCCAGGGGCGCCGGTATGTCCGGGGGCAGATCGAAGAAGTGCAGGCTGATCACATCGCCGTGGTCATCGGTCCAGGCGTGCTCGGCGACCTGCCGGTAGCCCGGCAGGTCCGCACCGTCGAGTGGTCCCATTGGGAAACGATCATGCCGTAGGGGCGAGTTCGGTGTCACGACGCACCAGGGCCGCATACCTGCCGTCGAGGGCGAGCAGTCGGTCGTGCGTACCGCGTTCGGTGATCCGCCGTGGTCCAGCACTCCGAAAGATCCAGCACCGCAGCGACATCACCGGCGGCCGCCTCATCGAAACCGGACTCGCGCCGACGCGCACCGGAGCTGGGGTTCGGGTTCTAGGAGCGGGCCCAGCCCGCGGTGTTGGAGTAGGACTCATAGGAGTAGCGCGTCCGGCGTCCCCACTCCTCGCCGGTGATGCGCTCATACGCCTGATCTGGAACGTACAGCAAGTTTTCGGCCCAAACACCACCAGCGGCGAACGGCACGAACTCCGCCGGATCCCGAAGGACCCGGTCGTACGTCTCTCGTCCCGCAGCAACCACAGCGGTCCGGGTGTACAGAAAGGCGTCGCCCGACAGGCTGAGCCCGTACTCTCTGCGATCCAACCGGTAGAGGGCCCACGACATCTGTTCAGCGAACTGTTTGACCGTACCCAAAGGGCCCGCGACCAGGCGCGACGTCAGAGCAGCTACGAGTTGCTCCGCGTCCGGGTCCGGTGGCTCCGGCTTGCAGTCCTCGATCAACTGCCAGAAGGCGTTCTCATCCACGATCCAGAGCATGACGGATGGGTCTGACGGGAGGACGGCGTACCACAGCCGTGCCACATCAGGCGGTAAGCCACGGTCAACGATGGTTCGCCGCAGTCAAGATGCGTCGCTGAGCTGCGGACCCGACAAACCTGACTTGACCTGTGCACCCTCGATGACACTGACCACCAGGCTTACAAGGCGGATGTCCTCCAACACGCGAGCGCCCTCCCGGGCCGTCCTGGGGCCGTGGAAGGGCGCTCAACGATGACCAACGCCGACAACTGCCGACAGCTCGGCGGCAGGTCAGAGCAATGATCGATGTGGCGGCCGCAGGTCACGGCCGCCTGCGGTCAGTTGTGGCTGTGCAGGATCTCGTTCAGCCCGCCCCAGGAGCCCTTGCGCTGGAGGACCTCGACCGTGCCGGTGATGGAGTTGCGGCGGAAGAGGAGGTTGTTGGCGCCGGAGAGCTCCTTGGCCTTGACGATGGTCTCGTCGGGGAGGCAGACCCGGGTGCCCGCCGTGACGTAGAGGCCGGCCTCGACGACGCAGTCGTCGCCCAGGGAGATGCCGATGCCGGCCTCGGCGCCGAGGAGGCAGCGTTCGCCGATGGAGACGACGGCCTTGCCGCCGCCGGACAGGGTGCCCATGATCGAGGCGCCGCCGCCGATGTCGGAACCGTCGCCGACGATGACGCCCTGGCTGATGCGGCCCTCCACCATGGAGGTGCCCAGCGTGCCGGCGTTGAAGTTGCAGAAGCCCTCGTGCATCACGGTCGTGCCGGACGCGAGGTGGGCGCCGAGGCGGACGCGGTCGGCATCGGCGATGCGGACGCCGGAGGGGACGACGTAGTCCGTCATGCGCGGGAACTTGTCGACGCCGTAGACCGACAGGTGCAGGCCCTCGGCGCGGGCGGCGAGGCGGGCGCGCTCGACGTTCCCGGCGGGGACGGGGCCGATGGAGGTCCAGGCGACGTTGGCCAGGAGGCCGAAGATGCCGTCCAGGTTCTGGCCGTTGGGCTTCACCAGGCGGTGGCTCAGCAGGTGCAGGCGCAGGTAGGCGTCATGGGCGTCGAGCGGCTTGTCGTCGGTCGAGGCGATGACGGTGCGCACGGCGACGACCTCGACACCGCGGCGCGGGTCCGCCCCCAGGGCCTTGGGGGCCGCGTCGCCCAGCAGTTGGGCGGCCTGTTCGGCGGTGAGCCGTTCCGTCCCGGCGGGGCCGGGCGCCGCCACGAGCTCGGGCGCGGGGTACCAGGTGTCGAGGACGGTGCCGTCGTCGGCGATCGTGGCGAGGCCTGCGGCAACGGCACCGGTGGCGCGAGAGGTGGCGGTCGTTTCAGTCATATGTCGAACGCTAGTCGCTGCGCCCGGCGCTTGCCCAACCGGCCCGCCATCCGGAACGGCGCCGCGTCGCACCCGCCCCACCCGGCACGGCTCCGGCGGACACCGCCTCCGCGGCCGCCTCCCCCGCGCCGCGCCGCCACCGCGCCGCAGTGCCCAGCAGCACCGCCCCGCTGAGCGCGGCCAGCACCGCGCACACCGGCCAGAGCGCGCCCGGCGCGGCGTCGTAGAGGGCGCCGCCGAGGGGCGGGGCGAGGACGGTGCCGCTGACGGAGGCCCCCGCGTACAGGGACTGGAAGCGGCCCTGCAGGTGGTCCGGGGCGCTGTCGGCCACGTACGCGGTGGCGGTGGTCTTGTAGAGGATCTCCCCCGCCGTGAGGAGGAGCATCATGGTCACCGCCGTGGCGATGTACGGCCCGCCCGCCAGGGCCGCGTAGCCGGCGCCGACCAGCACGAGCCCGGTGCCGATGATCGGCAGGGGCGGGCGGCGGCGCAGGGCGACGGTGGCCGGGATCTCCAGGCAGAGGATGACGCCGCCGTTGACGGCGATCAGCAGGCCGTACACGGCGGTGCCAATGCCGTGGTCGGCGAGCCAGACGGGCAGGGTGGAGTACTGCTGCCGGTAGACGGTGTCGGTGACGAGGATCGTCGCCAGCAGCACCACGACGGCGGGCCTGGCGCGCAGCGCCGCCCACAGCCCCTCGGTGCGGGCGGGGCGCGCGGCGCGGCCCCGGCGGACGCCCTGGGCGGGCAGCGCGAGGGCGGCGTAGCCGGCGAAGAGCAGGGTGCCGAGGCCGTCGGCGACGAAGAGCCAGGTGTACGAGGTGTGAGCGGCCAGCAGCGCGCCGAGCGGCGGCCCCACGGTGAAGCCCGCGTTGGAGGCGAAGCGCAGCACGGCGAAGCCCTGGCGGCGCGCGCCCTCGGGCACGGAGACGGCGACGAGCGCGGAGTTGGCGGCGCGCACGGTGCCGGCCGCGTACTGCGCGAGCAGCAGGACGGGCAGCAGCGCGGTGGTGGGCAGGGCGGGCAGCAGGACGAGTCCGGCGCCCGAGACGGCGGATCCGGCCAGCAGGACGCGGCGGTGGCCGAGGTGGTCGCCGAACCAGCCGCCGGTGAAGTTGCCGGCGACCAGGCCCACCCCGCCCGTGCCGGCGATCAGCCCGGCCTGCGCGACGGGCAGGTCCCGTACCGCGGTCAGCCAGACGAAGAGGTAGACGAAGGTGAAGCTCACGACCGCGTTCGTGAAGACCCCCGCGGCCAGCGACCAGACGACCCTGGGCACCTCGCGCATACCCGACCCCCTTCTCCGCCCTAGTGAGTTCCTTTTGGAAACCCACTTATGGCTGGCAGGATAGCGGCATGGCCCGCCGCACAGAACTAGGTGACGCGAACTGCTCCATCGCCCAGGCCCTCGACGTGGTCGGCGACTGGTGGACGCTGCTGATCGTGCGGGACGCCGCCCGCGGCGTGGAACGCTTCGACGACCTGCAGCGCGAACTCGGCGTCTCCCGCAAGGTGCTGGCCGAACGGCTGCGCCTGCTGGTCGACGCGGACGTGCTGGCCCGCGAGCCCTACCAGGAGCGCCCGGTGCGGTACGCGTACCGGCTCACCCCCCGCGGCCGGGCGCTGCTGCCGGTGCTGATCGCCCTCCAGGACTGGGGCGACCAGTGGGTGCTGGGCGACGGCACGACCACCGGCACCGCGGCGGACGGCTCGCGGGAGGCGGAGCGCGTCCACGCGCTGACCGGGACCCGGGTGCCCGAACTGCTGCTGCCCGCGGGCCCGGACGGGGGACTGCGCGACCCGGTGGACGCGGACCGCCCGTTCACCGTCCTCTACTGCTTCCCCGGCGCCTACGCGCGGCCCGCGTCCTATCCACCGGGCTGGGGCGACATCCCGGGGGCGGCGGGCTGCACGCTGGAGTCCTGCACCTATCGCGACCGGCTGGCGGAGTTCACCGCGGAGGGCGCGGCCGTGCACGGGGTGAGCGCCCAGCGCCCGGACGAGCAGGCGGAGTTCGCCGAGCGGGAGCGGCTGCCCTTCCCCCTGCTGTCGGACGCGGAGCTGACGCTGTCCGCGGCGTTGCGGCTGCCGACCTTCCGGGCGGGCGGCGCGGTGCGGCTGAAGCGGCTGACCCTGGTGGTCGGCGCGGACCGGGTGGTCCGGCGGGTGTTCTACCCGGTCACGGACATCACGGCGAGCGTGGCGGAGGCGCTCGGGGCGGTCAGGACTGCGTCGCGGCCCTGACCGCGTCCGGTTCGGCGACCGCGTCGCGTACGCCCGGCAGCCGCCGGGCGCCGAGCACCGCCGCGCCGGCGGCCACGCCGAGGACGGCGCACAGCGGCCACAGCACGCCCGGCGCGCTCTCGTAGAGCACTCCGCCGAGCGGGGCGGCCAGCACCACGCCGCTGATGGAGGCACCCGCGTACATGCTCTGGAAGCGGCCCTGGAGGTGGTCGGGGGCGCTGTCGGCGACGTAGGCGGTGGACGGCGACTTGTAGAGGATGTCGCCGATGGTCAGCAGGATCATCATCACGACGGCGGCCGCCACGTACCAGTGGCCGGTGGTCAGCGCGGCGAAGCCTAGCCCGACCAGGATCACGCCGAGGCCGATGATCGGCAGCGGGGCGCGTCGGCGCAGGGCGACGGTGACCGGGAGTTCGAGGAGGATGACCAGGGCGCCGTTGATGGCGATGAGGGCTCCGTAGACGCCGGTGCCGATGCCGTGGTCCTTCAGGTACACGGGCAGGGTGGAGTACTGCTGGCGGTAGATGGTGTCGGCGACCAGGATCGCGGCGAGCAGCACCAGGACGGCGGGCCGGGCGCGCAGCGCGGACCACAGGCCGGGCGCGTCGGGCGAGACGTCGCCCTTGGGCCGGTGGTTGCCGTTCGCCGGCAGGATGAAATGCGCGTAGACACCGAAGAAGAGCATGCCCAGGCCGTCGGCGACGAACAGCCAGTCGTACGAGATCGTGGTGGCGATCAGCGCGCCCAGCGGCGGGCCCACGGTGACGCCGAGGTTCGCCATGAAGCGCAGCAGGGCGAAGCCCTGGCGGCGGGAACCCTCGGGCACGGAGAAGGCGATGAGCGCCGAGTTGGAGGCCCGGGTGACGCCGGTGGCGTACTGGGCGACCGGGAAGACCACCGCGAGCGCGGCGGTCGGCGTCAGCGGCAGGGCGGCGAGGCCGAGACCGGACACGACCATGCCGGTGATGAGGGTGCGGCGGTGCCCGAAGCGGTCGCCGAACCAGCCGCCGGTGAAGTTGCCGGCGACCATGCCGACGCCGCCCACACCGGCGATGAGTCCCGCCTGGGAGGTGCTGAGCCCACGAGGTCCGGTCAGGTAGACGAAGAGGTAGACGAAGGTGAAGCTCACCGCCGCCACGAAGAACATGCCGGTGGCGAGGAGCCACACCACCCTCGGTATGTCCTTCATCGCCTGTTTCATTTACTGGCCTCCGATCGACGCTCTACAAGAATCGATCACGTGAAGGCGTGAATGCGGCGCGTGAGGATGCCGGATCAGGTCGCGGCCGGTATAGGTCAGCGGTCCCGCCCGGGTTCGCCGATGATCCGCGCGAAGACCTCGCGGGCCGCCTCCCGGTCGATGTCGCGGCCGGTCAGCAGGGCCTGCAGGCACATCCCGTCGGTGAGGGCGGCCAGCGCACGGGCGGTGACCGGGTCGGTCCACCGGGTGAGCAGGTCGGCCATGTGGTCCACCCACTCCGCGGCGACCGGTCGTACGGCTTCGTGCCGCAGCGCGGCCAGGTAGAGCTCGTACTCCAGCTGCGCACGGGGGCGGTCCCGGGAGACCGTCTCCTCGACGAACCGGGCCAGTTCCGTGGCGAGGTCGGCGCCGGGCGCGCCGAGCAGGGCGCGCTCCCCGACCTCCCGGAAGAAGGCCTCGTTGCACTGCCGCAGGGCGGCCACCAGGAGGTCGTCCAGGGTGGCGAAGTGGTACGTGGTCGAGCCGAGCGGGACGTCGGCCGCCGCGGCCACCGCCCGGTGGCTCAGGCCGGCGATGCCGCGCTCGCCGACGACGCGGATCGCGGCGTCGATGATGCGCTGCCGCCGCTCGGGGTCGTACCGGCGGGCCATCAGTGGGAGCCGCCGAGGTTGAGGACGACCACCCCGGCGATGACCAGGAGTATCCCCGTCAGCTTGGCCGCGGTGGCCGCCTCGCCGAGGAAGACCATGCCGATGGCGGCGATCGCGGCGGTGCCGACCCCGGCCCATATCGCGTAGGCGGTGCCCACGGACATCGACTTGAGGGTCTGCGCGAGCAGCGCGAAGGCGATGAGGTAGCCGGCGGCGGTGCCGAGGGAGGGCCACAGCCGGGTGAAGCCGTCGCTGTACTTCATGGACGTCGTACCGAGCACTTCGGCGAGGATCGCCCCGCCCAGCAATGCGTATGCCATGCGTACAAGCGTACACATCGATGTGTACGCCCGTACGCATGGCGGCCCCCTCAGGACCGGCGCGGCCACCAACGCTTCCGGGCGGCGGCCGCCGGCGACGCCGCCGGGGCCAGGCCCAGCGAACCCGTCAGGAAGAACTCCCCGTCCACCCAGTGCCCCGGGGCCGGGGTGTCCGTCAACTCCTCGCCGGCCACGGCGACATCGACCTCGTGGCCGCCGATGGTGCGCACCCGCAGCCGGTGGAAGCGGCCGCCCCCGGCCTCGCCCTCGTGGACCTCGGCCAGCAGGACCTCCCCGGCGAACGCCGCGTGCGCCGAGGGCACCCAGTCCTCTCCCGCCCCCTCCGGCGCGAACAGGCCGAAGGGAATGAGGTAGTCGGGCGCGAAACCGATCTCGCCCTCCTCCTGCGCGGCGTCGTACGCCTGCCTGCCCCCGGTGTGGAGGGTGAGCCGCTCCGCCAGCGCGGCGAGCCGCAGTTCGCCCTCGGAGGCCGTACCGCCCCGGGAGCGCAGCACGGCGCGGTCCTCCAGCTCCACCGCGAGCGGGCACAGCATCGTCCCGCCGGGCCGGTCCAGCAGCTCGAGCCGGGCGGTCTCCTCGTCCACCATCGCCACGCGGGCCACCGGCACCGGCTCACCTGCGGGCTCCAGGCAGGGCAGCACCTGGGCGATCGAGCGCCCGTGCGTCTCGACGACGAGCCGGGCGCCACCACCGCCCGTCCACACGTGCCGCCTCAGCTCACCCTCGACCTGCTGTGTGTCGGCGCGTTCGAGAAGCCCGGCCACAAGCGCGCGGAAGGAGTCCTGGTCGGTCACGCCGAGTCCGATGGCGGCGAAATGACTGCTCATGCGCGGAAGACTCGCCGACCCGGGGGAAGACGCGCAAACGAAAATACGACCGCGGGACGCGGCTCCTGTCCGGAGCGGCGTCCCGCGGTCGTGGTCCCAGGGCGGGTCAGACGTTGAAACCGAGCGCGCGCAGCTGGTCGCGGCCCTCGTCGGTGATCTTGTCGGGGCCCCACGGCGGCATCCAGACCCAGTTGATCTTCAGGTCGCTGACGATCCCGTCGGTGGCCGACTTCGCCTGGTCCTCGATGACGTCGGTCAGCGGGCAGGCCGCCGAGGTGAGCGTCATGTCGAGGGTGACGACGTTGGTGTCGTCGATGTGGATGCCGTAGATCAGGCCGAGGTTGACGACGTCGATGCCCAGTTCGGGGTCAACGACGTCGTAGAGGGCCTCACGGATCTCCTCCTCGCTCGCCGGCTTCGTCGTCGTCACTTCTGCGTTGTCGCTCATGCGGACTCCCTGACCGCGCCATCGCCCAGCGCCTGGGCGGTGGCGTCCTTCCACGCCATCCAGCTCAGCAACGCGCACTTGACGCGTGCCGGGTACTTGGAGACGCCGGCGAACGCGACCGCGTCCTCCAGGACGTCCTCCATCGCGTCGTCGGGCTCCAGCTTGCCCTTGGACTGCATCAGCTCCAGGAAGACCTCCTGGACCTTCACGGCCTCGTCGACCTGGCGGCCGACGAGCAGTTCATTGAGCACGGAGGCGCTGGCCTGGCTGATGGAGCAGCCCTGACCCTCGTAGCTGATGTCCTGGATGGACGTGCCGTCGAGCTTGACGCGCAAGGTGATCTCGTCGCCACACGTCGGATTGACGTGGTGCACCTCGACGTCACCGTCGCGCAGGCCGCGGCCGTGCGGGTTCTTGTAGTGGTCCAGGATGACTTCCTGGTACATCGAATCCAGCTTCACAGGCTTCGCCGTCCGTCCCTCAGCCGAAGAAGTTCCGTACGTGCTCCAGGCCCTCGACCAAGGCGTCGACCTCGGCCGGAGTGGAGTACAGATAGAACGACGCTCGCGTGGTCGCGGGAATTCCGTACCGCAGGCAGACCGGCCGCGCGCAGTGGTGGCCGACGCGCACGGCGATGCCCTGCTCGTCGAGGACCTGGCCCACGTCGTGCGGGTGGATGTCGCCCAGGGTGAAGGAGATCGCCGAGCCGCGTCCCTCGGGCGTGTCCGGGCCGATGATCTTCAGCTCGGGCACCTCCTTCAGCCGCTTCAGCGCGTACTCGGTGATCGCGTGCTCGTGCGCGGCGATCTTGTCCATGCCGATGGCGCTCAGGTAGTCCACTGCCGCGCCGAGGCCGACGGCCTGGGCGATCGGCGGCGTACCCGCCTCGAACTTGTGCGGCGCGGGCGCGTACGTCGACTCGTGCATGGAGACGGTCTCGATCATCTCGCCGCCGCCCAGGAACGGCGGGAGGTCCTCCAGCAGCTCCTGGCGGCCCCACAGCACGCCGATACCGGTCGGGCCGAGCATCTTGTGGCCGGTGAAGGCCACGAAGTCCGCCTGCAGCGCCTGCACGTCCAGCACCATATGCGGCGCGGCCTGCGAGGCGTCGATCAGCACCAGGGCGCCGACCTCCTGCGCACGGCGCACGATGGTCTCGACCGGGTTGACCGTGCCCAGGATGTTGGAGACGAGCGTGAAGGAGACGATCTTCGTCTTCTCGGTGATGACCTGCTCGATGTCGCTCAGGTCGAGCCGGCCGTCGTCGGTCAGGCCGAACCACTTCAGCTTCGCGCCGGTGCGCTGCGAGAGCAGCTGCCACGGGACGATGTTGGAGTGGTGCTCCATCTCCGTGATGACGATCTCGGTGTCGGCGTCCACCCGGTAGGGCTCGTCGGCCCAGCCCAGCATGTTGGCGACCAGGTTCAGCGACTCGGAGGCGTTCTTGGTGAATATCACCTCGTCGCGGCTCGGCGCGTTGACGAAGGTCGCGATCTTGTCGCGGGCGCCCTCGTACAGCGCCGTGGCCTCCTCGGCGAGCGTGTGCACACCGCGGTGGACGTTGGCGTTGTAGCGCTCGTAGTACTCGCTGAGGGCGTCGAGGACCTGGCGCGGCTTCTGCGAGGTCGCGGCGTTGTCCAGGTAGACGAGCTTCTTCCCGTCGTGGACCAGGCGGTCCAGCACCGGGAAGTCCTTGCGGATCGCCTCGGTGTCCAGCAGGCCCGGCAGCTGCGGTGTCACTCGGACGCGCCTCCCTTCACATAGGCCTCGTAGCCCTCGGCCTCCAGCTTGTCCGCGAGCTCCGGACCGCCGGACTCGGCGATCCGGCCCGCGGCGAAGACGTGGACGTGGTCGGGCTTGATGTAGCGCAGGATCCGGGTGTAGTGGGTGATCAGCAGGGTGCCGACCTCACCGCTCTCGCGCACCCGGTTGACGCCCTCGGAGACGATGCGCAGCGCGTCGACGTCCAGGCCGGAGTCGGTCTCGTCGAGGATCGCGATCTTGGGCTTGAGCAGTTCGAGCTGGAGGATCTCGTGGCGCTTCTTCTCACCGCCGGAGAAGCCCTCGTTGACGTTGCGCTCGGCGAAGGAGGGGTCCATGTGCAGGCGCTCCATGGCCTCCTTGACCTCCTTCACCCAGGTGCGCAGCTTCGGGGCCTCGCCGCGGATCGCGGTGGCCGAGGTGCGCAGGAAGTTGGAGACGGAGACGCCGGGGACCTCGACCGGGTACTGCATGGCCAGGAAGACGCCCGCCCGGGCCCGCTCGTCGACGGACATGGCCAGCACGTCCTCGCCGTCCAGCGTCACGGTGCCACCGGTGATGGTGTACTTCGGGTGGCCGGCGAGCGAGTAGGCCAGGGTCGACTTGCCCGAGCCGTTCGGGCCCATGATGGCGTGGGTCTCGCCCTGCTTCACGGTCAGGTCGACACCGCGGAGAATCTCCCGCGGACCGTTCTCGGCCTCGACGGAGACGTGCAGGTCGTGGATCTCAAGCGTTGCCATGGGTGTCTCAGGACTCCTGGGTGACGGAGACGAGCACATCGTCCCCTTGGATCTGAACGGGGTACACGGGAACGGGCCGCGTCGCGGGCAGCCCGGACGGCTTGCCGGTCCTCAGGTCGAAGGAGGAGCCGTGCAGCCAGCACTCGATCTGGCAGTCCTCCACCTCGCCCTCGGACAGTGAGACGTTCGCGTGCGAGCAGATGTCGTTGATCGCGAACACCTCGCCCTCGGTGAGCACGACCGACACCGGCACGCCGCCGAGCTCGACACGCTTGGGCGTGTCCTCCTCGAGCTCGCTCAGCGCGCAGGCGCGGACGAAGCCTTCAGCAGTGGTCATACGACGGACGCCTCCAGCTCCGCGTCGATCTTCTCCAGGAGGCGCTCCTGCAGGTCGGCGACACCGATCTGCTGGATCAGCTCGGCGAAGAAGCCGCGCACCACCAGCCGGCGGGCCTCGTCGGCCGGGATGCCGCGGGCCATCAGGTAGAACAGCTGCTCGTCCTCGAAGCGGCCGGTGGCCGAGGCGTGGCCGGCGCCGACGATCTCGCCGGTCTCGATCTCCAGGTTCGGCACCGAGTCGACCCGGGCGCCGTCGGTGAGCACCAGGTTGCGGTTGAGCTCGTAGGTGTCGGTGCCCTCGGCCTCGGCGCGGATGAGCACGTCGCCGATCCACACCGCGTGCGCGTCCCGGCCCTGCAGCGCGCCCTTGTACGCCACGTTCGACCGGCAGTGCGGGGTGTCGTGGTCGATGAAGAGGCGGTGCTCCTGGTGCTGGCCCTCGTCGGTGAAGTACAGGCCGTACAGCTCGGCCTCGCCGCCCGGCGCGCCGTAGACGACCCGCGGGTGCAGCCGCACCACGTCGCCGCCGAAGGTGACGACGACGGACTTGAAGGTCGCGTCGCGGCCGACCAGCGCGGTGTGCTGGGCGGCGTGCACGGCGGTGTCGTCCCAGTCCTGGACGGAGACGACGGTCAGCTTGGCGCCGTCGCCGATCAGGTACTCGACGTTGGCGGCGAGGACGGCGTCCCCGGTGTGGTCGATCACCACGACCGCCTCGGCGAAGGCCCCGACCTCGATGACCTGGTGGCCGAAGGCCACCCCGCCCTGGCCGTGCACGGAGATCCGCACCGGCTCGGAGAGCACCGCGTCCTTGGGGATGGAGACGACACCGGCCTTCTCGAAGGAGCTGTACGCCTGGGCGGCGACCCGGTCCACCGGCTTGCCGGCCTTGCCGACCCGGGCGTCGTCCCGGCCGACGGTCTCGACGGTGACGCCCGCGGGGGCGCTCACCTCGACCTTGACGCCGCCACCGGTGGCGACGGCGGTGCCGTCGTGCAGGCCGCGCAGCCGCTCCAGCGGGGTGAAGCGCCACTCCTCCTCGCGGCCGTGCGGCACGGGGAAGTCGGCCACGTCGTACGACGCGGGTGCGCTGACCCGGGCGTCCCGGGGCTGGCCGACCTGGATGGCGCCTTCGGTGGTGGCACCGGCGGCCGGGATGGTTTCAGCCATGGCTGTACTACTGCCTCTTTCTGTGTTCGCTCGCCTCCGGGCGCTTGAACCCGGCGCCGACGCTCCTCGACACTGCGCTCCCTCGTTCCTCGGTCGCTTGGTCTCGTCGCTTTCGGCACCGGCGCGCCCTTTGGCTCGCTCACGAGCTTGACGGGATAGCCGGGGGTGACCCCGGCGGAGGGTGCGGGACCGGCGTCAGCCGACCGCGCCCTCCATCTGCAGCTCGATCAGCCGGTTGAGTTCCAGCGCGTACTCCATGGGCAGCTCGCGCGCGATCGGCTCCACGAAGCCGCGGACGATGGTGGCCATCGCCTCGGTCTCCTCCAGGCCGCGGCTCATCAGGTAGAAGAGCTGGTCCTCGCTGACCTTGGAGACGGTCGCCTCGTGGCCCATCGACACGTCGTCCTCGCGGACGTCCACGTACGGGTAGGTGTCCGAGCGGGAGATCGTGTCCACCAGCAGCGCGTCGCACAGCACGTTGGACTTGGAGCCGGCGGCGCCCTCGCCGATCTCGATCAGACCGCGGTAGGAGGTGCGGCCACCACCGCGGGCCACCGACTTGGAGACGATCGAGGAGGAGGTGTTCGGCGCCATGTGCACCATCTTGGCGCCGGCGTCCTGGTGCTGGCCCTCGCCCGCGAAGGCGATCGACAGGGTCTCGCCCTTGGCGTGCTCACCCATCAGGTAGACGGCCGGGTACTTCATCGTCACCTTGGAGCCGATGTTGCCGTCGACCCACTCCATGGTCGCGCCCTCGTACGCCACGGCGCGCTTGGTGACCAGGTTGTACACGTTGTTCGACCAGTTCTGGATCGTCGTGTAGCGGCAGCGGCCGCCCTTCTTCACGATGATCTCGACCACGGCGCTGTGCAGCGAGTCCGACTTGTAGATCGGCGCGGTGCAGCCCTCGACGTAGTGGACGTAGGCGTCCTCGTCGACGATGATCAGCGTCCGCTCGAACTGGCCCATGTTCTCGGTGTTGATCCGGAAGTAGGCCTGCAGCGGGATCTCGACGTGCACGCCCTTCGGCACGTAGATGAAGGAGCCGCCGGACCACACCGCGGTGTTCAGGGAGGCGAACTTGTTGTCACCCGCAGGAATGACGGTGCCGAAGTACTCCTGGAACAGCTCCGGGTGCTCCTTGAGCGCCGTGTCGGTGTCCAGGAAGATGACGCCCTGCTCCTCCAGGTCCTCACGGATCTGGTGGTAGACGACCTCCGACTCGTACTGCGCGGCGACGCCCGCGACCAGCCGCTGCTTCTCCGCCTCGGGGATGCCCAGCTTGTCGTAGGTGTTCTTGATGTCCTCGGGCAGGTCCTCCCAGGACTCCGCCTGCTTCTCCGTGGACCGCACGAAGTACTTGATGTTGTCGAAGTCGATGCCGGACAGGTCCGAGCCCCAGGTGGGCATGGGCTTCTTCCCGAAGAGCTTCAGGCCCTTGAGACGCAGCTTGAGCATCCACTCGGGCTCGTTCTTCTTCGCGGAGATGTCGCGGACGACGTCCTCGTTCAGGCCACGACGGGCGGCGGCACCGGCTACGTCCGAGTCGGCCCAGCCGTACTCGTAGTTGCCCAGACCCTCGAGTTCAGGGTGAGCCGTCTCCAGGGGGGCAGTCATGCGGGGTTCCTCCCGGCGTTGCTTGCGGTGTTGTTCGGTGCGGTGGATCCGGACGGCGACGCCGCCTTCGGCACGAAGGTGGTGCAGACACCGTCTCCGTGGGCGATGGTCGCCAGCCGTTGTACATGGGTCCCGAGCAGGCGGGAGAAGACCTCGGCCTCCGCCTCGCACAGCTGCGGGAACTGCTCGGCGATGTGGGCCACCGGGCAGTGGTGCTGGCAGAGCTGCTCACCGGCGGAGGCGGGCGCATTGCGCGTCGTGGCAGCGTACCCGTCCTGGCTGAGCGCCTCGGCCAGTGCCTGCGTGCGCTCCTCGGGGCCGGCCGCCTCGACGACCGCCCGGTAGCGTTCGGCCTGCGCGGCGACCCGGGCGCGGGCGAAGGCGGACACCGCCGCTTCCCCCTGCTGCCCACCGCCGGCGGACTCGGCGATCCAGTGCAGCGCGTCGGCGGCGAGCTGGTCGTAGGCCTGGTCGAAGGCGTCGCGGCCGCAGTCGGTCAGGGCGAACACCTTGGCGGGGCGGCCGCGGCCGCGGTTCCCGTAGACCCGCTTCTCGCGCGGCTCGACGATGTCCTCGGCGACGAGCGCGTCCAGGTGACGGCGTACCGCCGCCTGCGTCAGCCCGAGCCGTTCCGCCAGGTCGGCGGCGGTCGACGGCCCGTGGACCAGGACGGACCGGGCGACCCGGTTGCGGGTGCTCCGCTCCCCGGTCGTCTGCTCCTCCTGAGCCTCGGACACGTTTTTCACAAGGCCAGTGTTGCGTAATTCATCTCGCAGAGGCAAGCGGCGGCCCCCGGGGTGGATGTCTGCTGCGTCACTTAGGGAAACCTAACCTGACCTGCGGAAACGATCTTCCCCGCCGCCCGGGGAAGCCCGCCGTCCACCGGCCACGACCTGCGGCGGCGGCACGTGGCACCGCCCTCCCGGCGGAGCGCCCCCCGCGGGTTCGTAGACTTCCCGTCATGCAAATGGACCCCGCGGTCGAGATGACGGGACTGGTCAAGCGTTACGGCGCCAAGACCGCGGTGGACGGGCTCGACCTGACCGTCGCCCGGGGCACCGTGACCGCCGTGCTCGGACCCAACGGAGCCGGGAAGACCACCACCGTCGAGACCTGCGAGGGATACCGCCGTCCGGACGGCGGCCGGGTGCGGGTGCTGGGACTCGACCCGGTGCGGGAGGCCGCCGCGCTGCGGCCCCGGATCGGCGTGATGCTGCAGTCCGGCGGCGTGTACGCCGGTGCCCGCGCCGAGGAGATGCTGCGGCACACCGCCAGACTGCACGCCGACCCCGTCGACCCGGCCATGCTGATCGAACGGCTCGGCCTGGAGTCCTGCGGCCGCACCCCGTACCGCCGGCTCTCCGGCGGCCAGCAGCAGCGGCTCGCGCTCGCGATGGCCGTCGTGGGCCGCCCGGAGCTGGTGTTCCTGGACGAGCCGACGGCCGGACTGGACCCGCAGGCCCGGCGCAGCACCTGGGAACTCGTCCGCGAGCTGCGCGCCGACGGCGTCACCGTCGTGCTGACCACCCACTTCATGGACGAGGCCGAGCAGCTCGCGGACGACGTCGCGATCATCGACAAGGGCCGCGTGATAGCGAGCGGCACCCCCGAGGAACTGTGCCGCGGCGGCGCCGAGAACACGCTGCGCTTCTCCGGCCGCCCGGGCCTGGACCTGGCCTCCCTGCTCAAGGCGCTGCCGGCCGACTCCGCCGCGGTGGAGCTGACCCCGGGCAGCTACCGGATCGAGGGAAAGGTCGATCCGCAGATGCTGGCCACCGTCACCTCCTGGTGCGCCCAGCACGGCGTGATGCCGGACCGCCTCGCGGTCGAGCGGCGCACCCTGGAGGACGTCTTTCTCGAGCTCACCGGCAAGGAGCTGCGTTCGTGACCGCCACCGGCACCTTCACCCCGGCCCCCGGCGCGGCCACGCTGCCCCGGATGATCGGCGCGCAGACCGCGCTGGAGACCCGGATGCTGCTGCGCAACGGCGAGCAGCTGCTGCTGACCGTCGTCATCCCCACGCTGCTGCTGGTCCTGTTCAGCGCCGTCGACATCGTCGACACCGGCGCCGGCGAGGCCGTCGACTTCCTCACCCCCGGCATCCTCGCGCTGGCGGTGATGTCCACCGCCTTCACCGGCCAGGCCATCGCGACCGGCTTCGAGCGGCGCTACGGCGTGCTGAAGCGGCTCGGCGCGTCCCCCCTGCCGCGCTGGGCGCTGATGACCGCCAAGACCGGCTCGGTCCTGGTCACCGAGATCCTGCAGGTCGTCCTGCTCACCGTGATCGCGTTCGCCCTGGGCTGGTCGCCGCACGGCAACCCGCTCGCGGTGCTCCTGCTGCTCGCCCTGGGCACGGCGGCCTTCTCCGGCCTCGGCCTGCTCATGGCCGGGACGCTGCGCGCCGAAGCCACGCTCGCCGCCGCGAACCTGGTCTTCCTGCTGCTGCTCGTCGGCGGCGGGGTGATCGTGCCGCTGGACAGGTTCCCCGGCGCGGCACGCTCCGTCCTGGAACTGCTGCCGATCTCGGCCCTGTCGGACGGCCTGCGCGACGTCCTGCAGCACGGCGCGGGCATGCCGTGGGGCGACCTCGGCGTCCTCGCCGCGTGGGCGGTGCTGGGCCTCGGCGCGGCGGCGCGCTGGTTCAGGTGGGAGTGACGCAGTCCACGAAGCGGGCGAAGCCGGTGCCCTGGCCCTCGTCGAGGGCCAGGAAGCCGCTCTCCGGGGCGTGGCTGGCCAGCAGGCACATGTCGTAGCGCACGGTCGTGGGCAGTTCGGCGGAGCCGTCGGTGCGGTAGCGGTGTGCGCCGGTGAGCTGGCAGGAGTCGTAGCGCACCAGCGGGCCGCGCGGGCCCAGCGTGTAGCGGTGGGCCCGCAGTTGCGGGGCGAAGGACTTGAAGGCGTTGGCGGTGTCGTCGCAGTCGTTGAAGTGGACGGTGCCGCCGCCCCATTCGCAGTCGATCACGACCGTGTCGGCGTTGCGCAGCTCAAAACGTATGTCCTCGGCGTGGAAGCGCTGCACCGAGCTGAAGTGCTGCTTTCGGGGGAATCGGAAGAACGCGCTCTCGTAGCCGTAGTCGGGGTGGGGCGTCGGGCGGCGCCCGGTGACGATGTAGCTCCCGGCGCGGCAGGTGACCGAGCCGCCGTAGGGGAACTCCAGGAAGTTGCCCCACTCGTAGGTGACGTTCATGTCGGTGAACCAGTAGTTGAGGAACTGGTCCTGCTGCTCGGGGTTCTCCGAGCGCTTGGACAGGCCCGAGTAGAGGAACGCCCCGCGGTAGGCGCCGCCCACCCGGCAGGCCTCCCAGCGCATCTCGGAGTTGGTGTTGGTGCCGTCGAGGGCGATGCCGTACTCCCATTCGCCCATCCACTCGCAGTCGGTGAAGCGGTAGTTCGCCGCCCCGCCGGTGGAGTAGGAGGAGAAGAAGGACGCGCCCGGGGTGCCGGAGGTGAAACGCAGTCCCTCGAAGGCGATGTTCTGCCACATGTCGTCGTTGCGGCAGAGGAAGGCTCCCGCGGGCTCCCGCGGCGCGAAGACGATCTCGCTGATGCGCAGGCCCGCGCCGCGGAAGCGCAGCCCGTTGGCCGCGTTGGACGGGTCGTCGCCGTCGAGCAGCGCGCCGGGCTCGGTGATCAGGTACTTGCCGGGCGGGACGTCGATCACCGTGCGGCCGGTGTGGTCGTCCAGCCGCGACTCGGCGTAGCGGTAGGCGTCCGCGAACGCCTTGCTGTCGTCGGTGGTGCCGTCGCCCTTGGCGCCGAAGTCCGCGACGACGTCGACCACACCGGGGTGCGCGGCGCTCCTGGGCTGCCGGACGGCCTCGGCGGCGGGTGTGTCGGCGGCGGAGTACGCTGCCGCGCCGATCCCCGTGAGCGCCGCCGCGGCGCCTCCGTAGAGCAGTTTCCGCCGGTCGACGTCGGTCATGTCCCCCATCCCCTCCCCTGGGCGTCCCCCTCGTGAAGGATTGCACAAGGAGGCGCCTACGATGGTGGCCGTGCCGAATCTCAGCCAAGCAGGCCAAGCCGTGCGAAACCCCCTGGCCTTCATCGCCCAGCGCTGGACCCCGTCCCCGGAGACGGTCCGGCGGGCCGCGCTGGCCGCGCTCGTCATGAGCGTCGTCATCGTGGTGACCGGCGGTGCCGTCCGGCTGACCGGCTCGGGCCTCGGCTGCCCGACCTGGCCCAAGTGCACCGACGACAGCCTCACCGCGACCAGCGAGATGGGACTGCACGGGGCGATCGAGTTCGCCAACCGCATGCTGACGTACGTGCTGTGCGCGGCCGTGGGCTGGGCGATCATCGCCGCGCGGGCCGCGAAGCCGTGGCGGCGCGGGCTGACCCGGCTCGGCTGGGCCCAGTTCTGGGTCGTCATGGGCAACGCCGTGCTCGGCGGGTTCACCGTCCTGACCGGTCTCAACCCCTACACCGTCGCGGCGCACTTCCTACTCTCCAGCGCGCTGATCGCCGTCGCGCTGCTGATGTGGCAGCGGGCCGGCGAGGGCGACGCGGCACCGCGCCCGCTGGTCGGCAAACCGGTCAGGCAGCTGGCATGGGTCCTGATCGCCGCCTCCGGAGCCCTGATCGCGGTCGGCACGCTCGTGACGGGAGCCGGACCGCACGCCGGCGACAGCAGCGACGTGCCGCGCGTCCCGGTGAAGTGGGAGACCATCTCGCAGCTCCACGCCGACCTGGCATGGGTGGTGTGCGGGCTGACGATCGCCCTGTGGTTCGTGCTGCGCGCCGTCGACGCCCCCGCGGGGCCGCGGGCCCGGGTGCGGGACCTGCTGGTCGTACTGCTGGCGCAGGGCGTCATCGGCTACGTCCAGTACTTCACGAAGCTGCCCGAGGTCCTGGTCGCCCTCCACATGCTCGGCTCGACGCTGGTGTGGATCGCGGTGCTGCGGGTGCTGCTCTCCATGCGCGAGCGTCCGGCGACCGAGCCCGAGGAGCCCGCGCGCGCGGTCGTCGCGTCCGCCCCGGAGCCCGCGCCGGCCGCGTAGCGGCTGCCCCGTGGCGTCGGGGCGGGCGGTGGTGCGGTGCCCGCCGGTCGGCTCTCCCGCCGTCTCGCGCCCTTCGGGCGCAAAGCCGCGGGCTGCGGCTGGGGAGGGTGGGGCCGGTCTCCCGGTGTGCGGTCCGCGGGTGGGTGTGTGGTGAGGGTTCAGGCTCCGGAGCGGGGTCCGCTGTTCATGGGCGCGGGTCTCGTCGCCGTCCGCGGGTACAGATGGCCGGTGACCACGCCCACCCTGGTGGGTGGCGCGCCCGCCGTAACCGGCGTCTGCGGGTGATTCCCCGACATCGGGCCCTGTTCCACCGACATAGTCGGCGTAAGCGAGCCCGATCTCCCGCCGCCCCCTCGACAGCACCCCGAATCAGCCGCAGACGCCGGTCACGGCGGGCGCGCCCACCACCCACCGAAGGCGTGGAAGCGGCCATCTGCACCCGCGGACGGCAACGAGACCCAAGGCACCGGAAACCCCACCCGCTCCGGAGCCTGAACCCCGGCCACGCACCCACCAGCACAGCGCTGCCAAGGCTCCGCCCCAACCCTCCCCTCCGCAGCCCGCATCTTTGCGCCCGAAGGGCGCGAGACGAACTCGCACCCGCACCGGCCGCAGCACCGACACGCCGCCCACGCCTCCGCCAAAGGTCCCGCTCACGGCAGCCGGTACACCCGCCGCGCGTTGTCCGCGCCCACCATGGCCGCCACGCGCCGGGCGTCGGCCGCGGACCAGGCGCCGTCCGCGACCCAGCTGCCCAGCACCTCGCGCACCGCGCCGCGGAAGGCCTCGGCCCCGGCCACGTACAGCTCGGGCAGCCCGTAGGCGTCCGTCGAGAAGAGCAGCTTCCCGAACGGCGCCAGCTCCAGGAACTCCGCAAGGACCGCGCCCGCCCGTGCCCCCACGTGGGTGAGGGCGAGGCCCACGTCCGCGTACACGTGCGGGAAGACGTTCGCCAGGTACGCCGCCTGGCGGTGGTACGGGTAGCAGTGCAGCAGCACCAGGTCGGTGCCGGTGCCCGCGGTCGCCCGGGCGAAGTCCGTCAGCAGTGCCGGGTCGGCGTGGTCGAGCCGCAGATCCGGGTCGCCGAATCCGGTGTGCAGCTGCAGCGGCAGCCCGGTCGCGACGGCCGTCCACAGCAGGTGCCGCAACAGGACGGGGTCGTCGAGCCGGGCGGGCCCGGCGCGGCGGGCCTCCAGCCATGCCCCGGCGGCGTGCCGGACCTCGCCCGGCGCCGGGGGCTCCGGGGCGAGGCCCAGGCCGTGGCGGTAGGCGGCGATCGACTTGAAACCGGCAGCGGTGCGCGCGGCGCCGTGGACGGCCTCGGCGATGCCCTCGACCAGGGCCCCGGCCCCGTCGCGGGCCCCCGCGACGTCCTCGGCGAGCCGCTCCAGCCGCACGACCTCCCGCTCCGCCGCCCCGCCGGCCGCGGCGAGCTCCGCGGGCGTCGTCAGGTCCCCGGACAGTCCGGTGTCGACGAGGTACGTGCCGATGCCGCTGCCCCGCAGCAGCAGCCGCATGCTCTCGTACACCCCGAGTTCGCGGCGCCGCGCGAGGTAGCGCGCCGGCGGGCAGTGCGGTTCCAGGCCGAGCAGGGGCGGGCACCAGCGGCGGACGGCGAAGCCGGTCTGGGTGTCGAAGAAGGTGGTGCCGGGCGCCGCGGGCGCGTCGGACTCGGTGAGGTACGTCTCGAAGGCCGCGATGCCGAGCTCGCCGCGGACGACGCCGTGGCAGTGGTGGTCGACCAGCGGCGGGAGCTCGATCACCACCGCCACCGGGTGGCCTCCGCGAGCTCGGCGGGGCCGTACTCGGCCAGCGCCTCGGCCTCGGCGCGCCGCACCGCGACGACCGCGCCGAACAGCGCCTCCCCCAGGGCCTCCTTCAGCGTCCCGCTGCGCACCAGGTGCGAGACGGCCTCGCTGAGCGAGGTGGGCAGCCGCTTCTGGTCGCCGCGCCCGGCCGGGTCCCCGCTGACCGGCGGCGGCAGCGTCCCCCCGCCGTCGCGCAGCCCGGCGAGGCCCGCCGCGATGACGGAGCCGGCCAGCAGGTAGGGGTTGGCGGCGGCGTCGAAGGGCTTGAGCTCGGCGTGGCCGCCGTCGGGGTCGTCGGCCTCGCCCGGCACCAGGCGCAGCGCCGCCTCGCGGTTCTCCACGCCCCAGCAGCGGTGCACCCCGGCCCAGCGGGAGGGGGCGAGCCTCAGATAGCTGGCCGGGGAGGGGGCGCCGATGGCGCACAGGGCGGGCAGGGCGTCGAGCACGCCGGCCAGGAAGGTGTTCGCGGCGGGCGCCAGGCCGTACGGGGCGGTGGGGTCCCGGTGCAGGTTGTGCGCGTGCTCGCGCAGGCTCAGGTGCAGGTGGCAGCCGTTGCCGACCTGCCCGGCGACGACGGCCGGGGCGAAGCTGGCACGCAGGCCGTGCGCGGCGCTGACCGCCCGTACGGTCTCGCGGACGAGGACGACCTCGTCGGCCGCGCGGACCGGGTCGGCGGGCGCGGTGGAGACCTCGAACTGGCCGGGCGCGTACTCGGGGTGCACCTGCAGGACCTCGATGTGCTGGGCGGCGAGCGCGTCGTGGAGGTCGAGCAGGTAGTCCGAGAGTTCCGTCACCCGCGTCATCCCGTAGGCCGGACCGCGGGAGGCCCAGTCGCCACTGCCGTCGTCCTTGACCACGACCCATTCGGTCTCGAAGCCCATCCGCAGCTCCAGGCCGCGCTCGGCGGCGCGCTCCGTCATGCGCCGGGCGAACAACCGCTGGCAGCCGGGGTGCGGACGGCCCTCCTGGTCGTAGCGGTCGGCCGGGGCCCAGGCCCAGCCGGGCCGGGCGGCCAGCACGGTCAGGCGGTCCAGGTCGGGGAAGAGCCGCAGGTCGCCGTCGGGGCCGCCGATGAGCGGGGAGGAGGTGATGAAGTCGTCGGACGTGAAGACGTCGAAGACGGGCGACATGCCCACCCCTCGGTGCGCGGCCTGCGGCAGCCGGGCGGTCGGCACGGTCTTGGCCCTGCTGATGCCCGCGTTGTCGACCCAGCTGACGGCGACGGCGCGCACGCCCTCCGCGGACAGCCGCGCCGCTTCCCGGCGGGCCGTCAGCCGCCGCTCGTCGCGTTCCTCGCTCTCCACCGGCGCCTCCTCGTTCCCGCTCGTCAACCGGACCACTCCCATGGTCCATGGTTCCGGCGGACGGGCCCGGCGTCAGGTGTTGGCGGGGCCGCCGATCTGGATTCCGGCCATCCGCGACCACTCGTAGCGGCCGGTGCGCACCTTGGCGGCGAAGTCGCCGTCGAAGGACTCGTGCACGGTGATCCCGGAGCGCTCGACGGCGCTGCGGGCGATGTCGTAGGTGGGGGCCACCAGGTCGCCCCACTCGCCGTTCTCGCCGACGAGCACGATGCGGGCGCCGACCTCGCCGATGTAGGCGATCTGGCCCTCGGCACCGCCGCCGTGGCTCTTGGCGAACGCGGTGATCTGCTTCGCCAGGCGGGCGGCACGGCGCTCGGCACGGGCCGCGGCGCGGCGGTCCGCGGCCTGGGTGACTGCTTCCTGGGTCTCTGCCATGGACAGAATGCTACCCGCCGGTAATCAGCGCAGGAAGGGGTCCACGGCGACGGCGACGAACAGGAGCGTCGCGTAGGTGATGGACCAGTGGAACAGCCGCATCTCCTTGAGCTTGGCGCCGACCACGCCGGCCTTCGCCCGCGCGTACAGGGCGTGCGCCTCCACCAGCCAGAAGGCGCCCAGCAGCACGGCGGCGGCGGCGTAGAACCAGCTCGCCGCGCCGAGCGGCCACCACAGGGTGAGCGAGACCAGCACCATCACCCAGCTGTAGATGACGATCTGGCGGCCCACCACGACGTTGCCCGCCACGACCGGCAGCATGGGCACGCCCACGCGCTCGTAGTCGTCCTTCACCTTCATCGACAGCGGCCAGTAGTGCGGCGGCGTCCAGAAGAAGAGGACGAGGAAGAGGACGAAGGGCGCCCAGGCCAGCTCGTTCCGCACCGCCGACCAGCCGATGAGCACCTGCATGCAGCCGGCGATGCCGCCCCAGACGATGTTCTGGGCGGTGCGGCGCTTGAGGCCGAGGGTGTAGACGAAGACGTAGTAGAGGATGGCCGCGAGGGAGAGCGCCGCCGACAGGGGGTTGACGAGCACCCAGAACCAGGCGGTGGAAACCACCGAAAGCGTGATGCCGAAGACCAGGCACTCCCACGGCGCGACCATGCCGGTGACCAGCGGGCGCTGCTCCGTACGGTGCATGAGCGCGTCGATGTCACGGTCGATGTACATGTTGAGGGCGTTGGCGCCGCCCGCCGACATGTAGCCGCCGACCATGGTCGCCGCGACCAGCCACAGGTCGGGAACACCGCCTGCCGCCAGGAACATCACCGGAACCGTCGTAATAAGCAGCAGCTCGATGATGCGCGGCTTGGTCAGCGCCACGAACGCCATCACACGGGCACCGAACGGCCGGTGGCGGTGGCTCGACCCGATGGCTCCGGCGGGCCGGGATTCGACGGCCGTCACGAACACCCCTGAGGAAAAGTCCAGCAAGCGGCTCCGCTTGCGCGTACCACGCCACTTTAGACGTAGCGGATACTCCGCCCGCGCCGGGGGTGCCACGTGTTGGCCTCCATAGCGCAAGAGAGGTGCAACCTGAAGGTGTTCTGCGTTCAACAGGCGAAGAAACGCTGACCGGGGCACGCTGGTGACACCACCGGTGCCGGGGAGGGAATGCCGCTGCCCGGGGATCGGTTGCCGCAGCCGTCGGGCCCGCACTCGAATAGGTGCACGCACGTGCAGGGGTAGGCTCGGCAACGCCCGGTGTGCACATCGTCACCGGCGTAATACATGTGGAGAGGAGCCCTCTCAGGTGAGCACCGAGCCGACCACCTCCGAGCTGGAGTGGAGCGAGCTGGACAGGCGTGCGGTTGACACCGCCCGGGTTCTGGCGATGGACGCCGTACAGAAGGTCGGCAACGGCCATCCGGGTACGGCGATGAGCCTCGCCCCCGCGGCCTACCTGCTGTTCCAGAAGCTGATGCGGCACGACCCCTCGGACGCGGGATGGACCGGTCGCGACCGCTTCGTCCTCTCGCCCGGACACACGTCCCTGACGCTGTACACGCAGCTCTTCCTTTCGGGTTACGGGCTGGAGCTGGAGGACCTCAAGGCCTTCCGCACCTGGGGCTCGCGCACCCCCGGCCACCCCGAGCACGGTCACACGACCGGTGTGGAGACCACCACCGGCCCGCTGGGCCAGGGCATCGCCAACGCGGTGGGCATGGCGATGGCCGCCCGCTACGAGCGCGGCCTGTTCGACCCGGACGCGGCGCCGGGCGAGTCGGTCTTCGACCACACCGTCTGGGCGATCGTCTCCGACGGCGACCTGGAGGAGGGCATCTCCGCCGAGGCGTCCTCGCTGGCCGGCCACCAGAAGCTGGGCAACCTGATCGCCCTGTACGACGACAACCACATCTCGATCGAGGGCGACACCGCGACCGCCTTCTCCGAGGACGTGCTGAAGCGCTACGAGGCCTACGGCTGGCACGTGCAGCGCATCGAGCAGGACCCCTCGGGCGACTTCGACGTCCACGCCCTGTACGCCGCGTTCGACAGGGCCCGGGCCGTCACCGACCGCCCCTCGATCATCGCGGCCCGCACGATCATCGCCTGGCCCGCCCCGAACGCCCAGAACACCGAGGCCGCCCACGGCTCGGCACTGGGCGACGCGGAGGTCGCGGCCACCAAGAAGGTGCTGGGCTTCGACCCCGAGCAGAGCTTCGAGGTCACCCCCGAGGTGCTGGCGCACGCCCGCAAGGTCGCCGACCGCGGCCGCGAGGCCCACGCGGAGTGGACCAAGCGGTTCGAGGAGTGGCGCTCCGCCAACCCGGAGCGGGCCCGGACCTTCGACCGCATCCACGCCGGCGAGCTCCCGGCCGGCTGGGAGGACGTGGTCCCGGAGTTCCCCGCGGGCAAGGACGTCGCCACCCGCAAGGCCTCCGGTGAGGTGCTGAAGGCGCTGGGCGGCGTGATCCCCGAGCTGTGGGGCGGCTCCGCCGACCTGGCGGGCTCGAACCTCACCACCATCGACGCCTCGTCCTCGTTCCTCCCGGCGGACAACCCGCTGCCGGAGGCGACCCCGTACGGCCGCACGGTGCACTTCGGCATCCGCGAGCACGCGATGGGCTCGACGATGAACGGCATCGCGCTGCACGGCAACACCCGCGTCTACGGCGGCACCTTCCTGGTGTTCTCCGACTACATGCGCCCGGCCGTGCGCCTGGCCGCGCTGATGAAGCTGCCCGTCTCCTACGTGTGGACGCACGACTCCATCGGCCTCGGCGAGGACGGCCCGACCCACCAGCCGATCGAGCACCTGGCGGCGCTGCGGGCCATCCCCGGCCTCAACATCGTCCGTCCGGCCGACGCCAACGAGACGGCGATCGCCTGGGCGGAGATCCTGCGCCGCCACACCGCCAAGCCCGCCCCGCACGGCGTGGCCCTCACCCGGCAGAGCGTGCCGACCTACCCGGCGAACGAGAACGCGGCCAAGGGCGGCTACGTGCTGTTCGACGCCGAGGGCGGCCAGCCGCAGGTCATCCTGATCGCGACCGGTTCCGAGGTGCAGCTGGCCGTCGAGGCCCGCGAGCAGCTGCAGGCCGACGGCATCCCGGCGCGCGTGGTCTCCATGCCGTCCGTGGAGTGGTTCGAGGAGCAGGACCAGGCGTACCGCGACAGCGTCATCCCGCCGAACGTGCGGGCGAGGGTCGCCGTCGAGGCCGGCATCGGGCTGACCTGGCACCGCTTCGTCAGTGACGCGGGCCGGATTGTGTCCCTGGAGCACTTCGGGGCAAGTGCCGATTACAAGGTCCTCTACCGCGAGTTCGGTCTGACCGCGGAGGCCGTGACCGCCGCCGCGCGCGACTCGATCGCCGCCGCCGGTCGCTGACGCACAGACGCATACGACGTACCGAGGAGATGCAGAACCCATGACAGACGCACTCAAGCGCCTCTCCGACGAGGGCGTGGCGATCTGGCTCGACGACCTGTCCCGCAAGCGGATCACCTCCGGCAACCTGGCCGAGCTCATGGACCAGAGCCACGTGGTCGGCGTCACCACCAACCCGTCGATCTTCCAGAAGGCGATCGCCGGCGGTGACGGCTACGAGCAGCAGCTCACCGACCTCGCCGCACGGAAGCTGACGGTGGACGAGGCACTGCGGATGATCACCACCGCGGACGTACGCGACGCCGCCGACGTGCTGCGCCCGCTGTACGAGGCCAGCGGCGGCCAGGACGGCCGGGTGTCCATCGAGGTCGACCCGCGTCTGGCCCACAACACCGTCGCCACGATCGCGGAGGCCAAGCAGCTGGCCTGGCTGGTGGACCGGCCCAACACCCTGATCAAGATCCCGGCGACCAAGGCGGGCCTGCCGGCCATCACCGAGGTGATCGGCCGGGGCATCAGCGTCAACGTCACGCTGATCTTCTCGCTGGAGCGCTACCGCGAGGTCATGGACGCCTACCTGGCGGGGCTGGAGAAGGCCCGGGCCGCGGGCCTGGACCTCTCCCTGATCCGCTCGGTGGCGTCCTTCTTCGTGTCGCGCGTGGACACCGAGATCGACAAGCGCCTGGAGAAGCTGGGCAGCGACGAGGCCAAGGCGCTCAAGGGCAAGGCCGCCGTCGCCAACGCCCGGCTGGCCTACCAGGCGTACGAGGAGGTCTTCTCCTCCGACCGCTGGCGGGCGCTGGAGCACGAGGGCGCGCACAAGCAGCGTCCGCTGTGGGCCTCCACCGGTGTGAAGGACCCGGCCTACCCGGACACCCTGTACGTGACCGAGCTGGTCGCCCCGGGCATCGTCAACACCATGCCCGAGGCCACGCTGGACGCGGTGGCCGACCACGGCGAGGTCACCGGGGACACCATCCGCGGGACCTACGAGCAGTCCCAGGGCGAGCTGGACGCGATCGCCGCGCTCGGCATCTCGTACGACGACGTCGTCCAGCTGCTGGAGGACGAGGGCGTCGAGAAGTTCGCGGTGTCCTGGAACGAGCTGCTGGGCTCGACCGAGGCCGAGCTCAAGCGCCTGGCGCCGAAGGAGGCGTAAGCACGTTGAGCAGCGCCAACCCGCTGCGTGACGCATCGGACCGACGGCTCCCGCGCATCGCGGGGCCGTCGGGCCTGGTGATCTTCGGCGTCACGGGTGATTTGTCACGCAAAAAGCTGATGCCCGCCGTGTACGACCTCGCCAACCGCGGGCTGCTGCCGCCGGGCTTCTCGCTCGTCGGCTTCGCCCGTCGCGACTGGGCGGACGAGGACTTCGCGCAGGTCGTCCACGACTCCGTCAAGGAGCACGCGCGCACCCCCTTCCGTGAGGAGGTCTGGCAGCAGCTCTCCGAGGGGATGCGCTTCGTCCCCGGCGACTTCGGCGACGACCAGGCCTTCGAGAAGCTGCGCGCCACCGTCGACGAACTCGACAAGGCCCGCGGTACCGGCGGCAACTTCGCCTTCTACCTCTCGGTGCCGCCCAAGTTCTTCCCGAGCGTGGTCCAGCAGCTGAAGAAGCACGGGCTGTCCGACCCTCCCGAGGGCTCCTGGCGGCGTGCCGTCATCGAGAAGCCCTTCGGCCACGACCTGGCCAGTGCCCAGGAGCTCAACCAGGTCGTCCACCAGGTCTTCCGCTCCCAGGACGTCTTCCGCATCGACCACTACCTGGGCAAGGAGACGGTCCAGAACATCCTGGCGCTGCGCTTCGCCAACACGATGTTCGAGCCGCTGTGGAACCGCTCCTACGTCGACCACGTGCAGATCACGATGGCCGAGGACATCGGCATCGGCGGCCGCGCCGGCTACTACGACGGCATCGGCGCCGCACGCGACGTCATCCAGAACCACCTGCTGCAGCTGCTCGCGCTGACCGCTATGGAGGAGCCCGCCTCCTTCGAGGCCAAGTCGCTGGTGCAGGAGAAGCTGAAGGTGCTGCAGGCGGTCAAGCTGCCGGCCGACCTCGGCAGGCACACGGTGCGCGGCCAGTACGCGCACGGCTGGCAGGGCGGGGAGGAGGTGCTCGGCTACCTGGAGGAGGAGGGCATCGACGCCAAGTCCAAGACCGACACCTACGCCGCCATCAAACTGGCCATCGACAACCGCCGCTGGGCGGGCGTCCCGTTCTACCTCCGCGCCGGCAAGCGTCTGGGCCGCCGCGTCACCGAGATCGCGGTCGTCTTCCAGCGCGCCCCGCACTCCCCGTTCGACAACACGGCGACCGAGGAGCTGGGGCAGAACGCCCTGGTCATCCGGGTCCAGCCGGACGAGGGCGTGACGATCAGGTTCGGTTCCAAGGTGCCGGGCACCTCGATGGAGATCCGGGACGTGACGATGGACTTCGCCTACGGCGAGTCCTTCACCGAGTCCAGCCCGGAAGCCTACGAGCGGCTGATCCTGGACGTCCTGCTCGGCGACGCCAACCTCTTCCCCCGGCACCAGGAGGTCGAGGAGTCCTGGCGGATCCTGGACCCGATCGAGGAGTACTGGGACCGGCACGGCAAGCCCGAGCAGTACACCGCGGGCACCTGGGGTCCGAAGGCGGCGGACGAGATGCTCGCACGAGACGGCAGGAGCTGGCGCCGGCCATGAACATCGATCTGACCGAGACCACCTCAAGCAAGATCAACTCGGCGCTGATCAAGGCCCGCAGGGCCATCGGCAGCCCGGCGGTCGGCATGGTGCTCACCCTCGTCATCGTCACCGACGAGGGCAACCACTACGACGCCCTCAAGGCCGCCTCGGACGCCTCCCGCGAGCACCCCTCGCGCATCCTGGTCGTCATCAAGCGCCCCGGCCGCTCGCCGCGGGACCGGCGCAGCGCCCGCCTCGACGCCGAGGTGCGCGTCGGCGGCGAGTCCGGCACCGGAGAGACCGTCCTGCTCCGCCTGCACGGCGAACTCGCCGACCACGCCGAGAGCGTCGTGCTGCCGCTGCTGCTGCCCGACGCCCCCGTCGTGGTGTGGTGGCCCGAGGACGCCCCGGCGAACCCCGCCGAGGACCTGCTGGGCCAGCTCGCGGCTCGCCGGATCACCGACGCGGCGGCCACCGAGGACCCCGTCGCGGCACTCGGGCTGCGGGCCGAGACGTACACCCCCGGCGACACCGACCTCGCCTGGACCCGGATCACCCCGTGGCGCAGCGTGCTGGCCGCGGCCCTGGACCAGAAGCAGGCCGCGGTCAAGGGCGCCGTCGTCGAGGGCGAGGCGTACAACCCGAGCACGGAGCTGCTCGGGCTGTGGCTCGCCCGGCGGCTCGGCGTGCCCGTCAGGCGGAAGGTCTCCGACGGCCCCGGCATCACCGCCGTACGGCTGGCGACCGCGGACGGCGAGATCTGCCTGGACCGGCCGACCGGCTCGCTGGCCGAGCTGGCCATCCCCGGCCAGCCCGACCGGCACGTGGCGCTGCAGCGGCGGGCCACTTCGGACCTGATCGCCGAGGAGCTGCGCCGGCTCGACCCCGACGAGGCGTACGCCGCGGCGGTCAAGTTCGGCGTGGACCAGCTCGCGCGCGCCGAGGAGACCGCCGAGCCCGCCGGCGCGGCCGCGGGACCGGGCCAGGACGGCGGCTCCGGCGAGAAGGCGGCCGCCCGATGACCGCACCCCAGGTGGTGGTCCACCGGGACAAGGAGCTGATGGCGCAGGCCGCGGCGGCCAGGCTGATCACGAAGATCGTGGACGCCCAGGCCGCCCGCGGCTCCGCCTCGGTGGTGCTCACCGGCGGACGCAACGGCAACGCCCTGCTCGCCGCCCTGGCCGCCTCGCCGGCCAGGGACGCTGTGGACTGGGCGCGGCTCGACCTGTGGTGGGGCGACGAGCGTTTCCTGCCCTCGGGCGACCCGGAGCGCAACGAGACCCAGGCCCGTGAGGCGCTGCTCGACGCGGTTCCGGTCGACCCGGCTCGGGTGCACGCCATGCCGCCCTCGGACGGGCCGCTCGGCAACGACGCGGACGCCGCCGCCGAGGCCTACGCGCAGGAACTGGCGGCGGCGGCCGGTCCCGAGGACCACGGGCCGGTGCCCTCCTTCGACGTGCTGATGCTCGGCGTGGGGCCGGACACGCACGTGGCCTCGCTGTTCCCCGGGCACCCGGGGGTCCGCGAGACCGAGCGCACGGTCGTGGGCGTGCACGGCTCCCCCAAGCCACCGCCGACCCGGATCTCGCTCACCCTTCCCGCCATCCGTGCCGCCCGCGAGGTCTGGCTGCTGGCGGCGGGCGAGGACAAGGCGGGGGCCGTGGCCATCGCCCTTTCCGGGCCCGGTGAGATCCAGGCCCCGGCGGCCGGTGCCCACGGGCGGGCCCGCACGCTGTGGCTGCTGGACCGTACGGCCGCAGCGAAACTGCCCCCGCAGCTGTACCCGCCGTCCTCCCCGTGAGGCGGTGACCGGCGCCGGACGCCCCGTGCGCGAAGGCCGCAGGGCGGGCTCCTCGGAGCCCGCCCTGCGGCCTTTGGCGTGTGCCGTACGCCTCAGCGGCCGCGCAGCGACCGGTAGGTGGCCACGAGGGCCTTCGAGGAAGCGTCCAGGCCGGGGACGTCGGCGCCCTCGGTCAGGGCGGGCTCCACGCGCTTGGCGAGGACCTTGCCCAGCTCGACGCCCCACTGGTCGAAGGAGTCGATGTTCCAGACCGCGCCCTGCACGAAGACCTTGTGCTCGTACAGCGCCACCAGCTGGCCCAGCACGGACGGGGTCAGTTCCTTGGCGAGGACGGTCGTCGTCGGGTGGTTGCCGCGGAAGGTGCGGTGCGGGACCTGCTGCTCCGGGACGCCCTCTGCACGGACCTCCTCGCTGGTCTTGCCGAAGGCCAGCGCCTGCGTCTGGGCGAAGAAGTTCGCCATCAGCAGGTCGTGCTGGGCGGCGAAGGCCGGCTCCAGCTCGTCGACCGGGTTGGCGAAGCCGATGAAGTCCGCCGGGATGAACTTCGTGCCCTGGTGCAGCAACTGGTAGTAGGCGTGCTGCCCGTTGGTGCCGGGCGTCCCCCACACGACCGGGCCGGTCTGCCAGTCGACGGGCCGTCCCTCGCGGTCCACGTACTTGCCGTTGGACTCCATGTCGAGCTGCTGGAGGTAGGCCGTGAACTTCGACAGGTAGTGGCTGTACGGCAGGACCGCGTGCGCCTGGGCGTCGAAGAACTGGCCGTACCAGACGCCCAGCAGACCCATCAGCAGCGGCGCGTTGGCCTCCGCGGGGGCGGTGCGGAAGTGCTCGTCGACCAGGTGGAAGCCGGCCAGCATCTCCCGGAACTGCTCCTCGCCGATGGCGATCATCAGCGAGAGCCCGATCGCGGACGGGTACGAGTAGCGCCCGCCGACCCAGTCCCAGAACTCGAACATGTTGTCGGTGTCGATGCCGAACTTGGAGACCTCCGCGGCGTTCGTGGACACCGCCACGAAGTGGAAGCGCACCGCGTTCTGGTCGCCGCCGAGCCCGTCGAGCAGCCATTCGCGCGCCGAGGTGGCGTTGGTGATGGTCTCGATGGTGGTGAACGTCTTGGACGCGACGATGAACAGCGTCTCGGCGGGGTCCAGGCCCTGCAGCGCCTCGTGGAGGTCGGCGCCGTCCACGTTGGAGACGAAGCGGAACGTGAGCTCGCGGTCGGTGTACGGGCGCAGCACCTCGTAGGCCATCGCCGGGCCCAGGTCGGAACCCCCGATGCCGATGTTCACCACGTTCTTGATGCGGCGTCCGGTCGAGCCGACCCACTTGCCGGTACGGACGGAGTGGGCGAAGCTCCCCATCCGGGTGAGCACGTGGTGGACCCCGGGAACCACGTTGACGCCGTCGACCGTGATCTCGGCCGACTGCGGGGCGCGCAGCGCCGTGTGCAGCACGGCGCGGTCCTCGGTGACGTTGATCTTCTCGCCGCGGAACATCGCGTCCCGCAGCGCGGCGACCCCGGTGGCCGCCGCGAGGTCGCGCAGCAGACGCAGCGTCTCGTCGGTCACCAGGTGCTTGGAGTAGTCCAGATGGAGATCGCCGACCTGCACGGTGTAGCGCCGGGCGCGGTCCGGGTCGGCGTCGAACAGCTCCCGCAGGTGGGTCGCGCCCAGCTCCTCGCGGTGCTCGGCGAGCGCGTGCCACTCGGGCCGCTGGTCGAGACGGGTTCGGCCCTGCGTGTTGGTATCGGACATCAGTCCACTTCTCCTCGTCCTCCTGCTGCAGGTCCAAACTAGTTGATTACCTGGACGCCGTTGTTTCACGTCCGCCGTCTGGCGTGGTGACGATCGGGCGAAGAGCGGGCAACGCGCAGCCCACCAGACCGGCCGCCAGCAGCAGCGGGGTGTTGGGCCCGAGGATCTGCGCCACGGCGCCGCCCAGCAGGGCTCCCAGCGGAGCCCCCGCGACTCCCAGGGTGCGCATGGCCGCGCTCACCCGGCCCAGCAACTTCTCGGGCGTGCGCTGCTGCATCAGGGTGGTCTCGTTGACGTTCCACATCATGCCGAGGGCACCGAAGACGGCCAGCGCGGCCGCGGTCACCGCCAGGGAGCGCACGGTGCCGGCCAGGGCAAGGCAGCCGGCCTGAACAGCGAGCCCCGGTATGAGGCTCCTGACCCGACCGCCCAGCAGCGCCGAGAGCCGGCCGGCGGCCGCTCCTCCGGCCGCGCTGCCCACCCCGTACGCGAACAGCACGACGGCGTAACCCGCGTGCCCTGCGTGGAGCCAGCCGGTCACCTGGAGGACGAGGGTCGCCACCAGCGCCCCGATGCCCACGTTGACCACCGTGTTGGCCGTGCACAGGGCCCGCAGCACACGGTCCCGCCACAGCACCCGTATCCCCTCGGCGATGTCCTGCCGCAGGGTGTGGCCCGCCGCCCGCGCGGCCCGTTCGGGCGCGGGCAACCGCAGCGAGGCCACCAGCGAGGCCGCGACCGCATAGGTGAGGGCGTCCACCCAGAAGGGCAGCGCGGCCGTGAGCCCGAACAGCACGGGCACCAGGGGCGCGGCGAGGAAGGTCGCCGCCATGGTCTGAGCGGTCATCAGCCGGGCGTTGGCGCGGCCGAGGGCGTGGGAGGGTACGACCGCCGGCAGCAGCGAGGTCGCGGCGTTGTCGAAGAGGGTCTGCAGCGTGGTCAGGGCGAACGCCAGCACGAGCAACAGCGCGATGCCCGCCAGGTCCAGCCACACCGCGAGCGCGAAGGCGGCCGTGAGGGCACCCCGCACGGCGTCCACGGCCCACATCGCGCGCCGCTGGTCCACCCGGTCGGCCACCGTCCCGCCGAGCAGCCCGAAGAGGATCCAGGGCACGTAGCCCGCGGCGGTGACGAGCGAGACCAGCAGCGGGGAGTCGGTCAGGCCCACGGCGAGCAGCGGCAGCGCCGCCGCCCGCAGCCCGTCACCGAACCGCGAGACCGCCGCGGCCGTCCACAGCCGCCCGAACCCGCCCCGCCACCCGGGCGCGCGCTCTGTGCCGTACGCGATGCCGACGCTCATGGAAACCCCCGCTCACCGGTCCTCGACCTTCGTCACAGACCGTAGCGGGGGCCACTGACAACGCCGCGTACGCCCTGGTCAGAACCCTCCGCGGTGCAGTCGCTCGCCGTAGTGGCGCTCCAGGACCAGGTTGCGCTCGAAGCCGCCGGGGACGTTGGCCGAGACGTACACCGGTGCCTGGTGGCCCTCGGCGGTCATCAGGCCGACGGCCTCGGCGACGGTCATCTGGACGAGCATGGCCGAGGTGATCGTGGAGACCCCGCACAGCGACCCGCCGTCGGGCAGCGGGAGCAGGGCGTCACCGGTCGGCGCGCCGTTGTCCAGGACGACGTCGGCGAGGTCGGCCAGGTGCTTGCCGCTGGCGTGCAGCGCCGGGACGGACCGGGTGTGCTGCAGCGAGGTGAGGGCGATCAGCGGGTGGCCCGCTTCCTTCACATGGAGGGCGAAGTCGACGATCGAGTTGTTGACGCCGGAGTTGGAGATCACGACGAAGACGTCCCGCGGATGCGGGGCGGCCAGCTCGTACAGCCGCTTGCCGAGCCCCGGCGACCGCTCCAGCAGCGGGTCTGCGAGCACCGAGAGGTCCTCGCCGCCCCGGACCACCAGGTCCGACAGCCCGATGCGGTTGGTGGGGATCAGCCCTCCGGCGCGTCCGGCGATCTCCAGCGCCGTGGCCTGCGAGTGACCGGTCCCGAAGGCCTGGACGATGCCGTCCGCGGCGACGCAGTCGGCGAGCAGCCGGGCGGCGGCTGCCACGGAGTCCTTGTTGGCGGCGACCACGCGGTCGATGACCGTCCTCGCCTCGTCCGCGAAGCGTGCAGCGGTGGTCGTCACGTCGTCGGCCATGGCCGGTTCCCCCTGAGTCCAGTGATCCGGTGGGTGCTCCTCCGAAACGATGGACGAGAGGTCTAGTCCACGTCAATCCCCTCGCGGGGGTGCCCTGTCGGGGCCGTCCGAACCGTCCGGTTCGCTCCCGCTCAGTCCCCGTTCACCCGCAGCCGGGCCAGCGCCAGCGCGCCCGCGCCGCCGTCACGCACCGGCAGGACGTCAAGTTCCATCTCCTCGGCACGCGCGACGACCCGGCCGAGCAGCGGTCCCGTCGGTCCCAGCAAACCGCCGGTGACGACGAGGGGTTCACCCGGGCGCGGGTCGAGCGCGGCGACGGTGGCGGCGAGTTCGTCGGCGGCGTCGTCCAGCAGGGCCGCGGCGACCTCGTCGCCGTCCCGGTCGGCGGCGACGGCGAGCGGGCTCAACCGGGCAAGCCTGACCGGGGGTTCGGCGTACACCAGCGGCACCAGCCGGTTGCGCAGTACGTGGCACTCATGGCCGCCGGGGCGTTCCTGCGCGAGGTACGGCCCCCCGGGGGAGCCCATGTAGTGGGAGAGCACGGCCTCGACCAGGATCGTCCACGGCCCGCGCCCGTCCAGTGCGCGCAGGGCGGCCCGCATGACCTCGCGGCCCAGCCAGAATCCGCTTCCCTCGTCACCGACCAGCCAGCCGTTGCCGTCCGCGACGAGGGTCTGGTTGCGCTTCTCGATCCGCGCGGCCACCGCCCCGGTACCGGCGACCAGCGCCAGTCCGTCGGCGGGCGTGCCGGGCGCGGAGGCGAAGGCGACCTCGATGTCGCCGCAGACCGTCATGTCGGGCGTGCCGACGCCGTGACCGTCGAGCGCCGCGCGCAGACAGGAGGCGGCCAGTTCGTGCCCCGTCTCGGGGCCGGTGCCGAGCGCCGCGCCGGCGAAGCCGCCCACGACGGTCGCGACCTCGCCCCTGCGGTCCTCCGGGACCGCGCCGCGGATGGCGTCCGCGAGGTGCTGCGTCAGCGCCACGCGCTCGACGGTCATCGCGTTGCCGGGGCCGCCCTCACCCTCTCCGAGCACCACGCCGTCGGGCGCCGCCTCGGCCAGGTAGGCGCGCGTCCGGGTTCCGCCCGCATCGATGCCGATCACCAGAGACACGACACGGAGTATACGTTCCGGTTACGCACCGGAGGGACACGACGGGCCCGGTCCGCGAAAGAAGGGGCTTCCTCTCGCGCCGGGCCCGTGGAGCTTCAGGCGGTACGGCTCAGATCTCTCCGCGCAGCTTGGCCAGCGCCTCGGCGAGGATCGCCTCGCCGTCGGCCGCGCTGCGCCGCTCCCGCACGTACGCCAGGTGCGTCTTGTACGGCTCGGTCCGCGGCGGCGCCGGCGGGTTCTCCTCGTCCTGACCGGCCGGGAAGCCGCAGCGCGGGCAGTCCCAGGTCTCCGGGATCTGCGCGTCGCTCGCGAAACTCGGCCGGGTCTCGTGCCCGTTGGAGCACCAGAAGGAGATGCGGAGGCGCGGCGCGGACTCGCCCCGCTCGGCCTCTCCCATCGGCCCCGCCCCGACCCGACTACCACGGATCGCGTTGCCACTTGCCACGGTCGTAACTCCCTGCGTGATGGTGCTGCGAGGTCGCCCAGTTTACGGAGACCGGTTCACCCCCGCGCCTGCGGGGAAAGGGCACCGTATCCCATGACGCCCCCCCATGATAAGTCGCGCCGACGACGAGGCGTCAGTTCTCCCCGGAAGCGGGGGACTCGGTCACTTCTGGAACTTCAACAGAAGCCCGAGAGCGACAATGCAGGCAAACCACAGCAGACCGATCACAACCGTGATCCGGTCGAGGTTGCGCTCGGCCACCGAGGAACCGCCGACGGACGACTGCATGCCGCCGCCGAACATGTCGGACAGACCGCCACCCTTGCCCTTGTGCATCAGCACGAGCAGCAACAGCAGCAGGCTGAAGATGATGAGGGCGATGGAGAACCCGATGACCACAGCTGGACCAACTCTCTCGGTGACCTAGGACGACGCGGGGGCCGGGCCGCTGCTGCGCAGCGCTCCGACCCCCGACAGAGTACTTCGGGCAGGGCCCGACAGCCTACTGCCGCAGAACTTACTGGTCGCGGAAGCGGATGATCTTGACGAACTCCTCCGGGTCCAGCGCCGCACCGCCGACCAGGGCGCCGTCCACGTCCGGCTGCGCCATGATCGCCGCGATGTTGCCGGCCTTGACCGAGCCGCCGTACTGGATGCGGATCTTGTCGGCCACCTCCTGGCCGTACAGCTCGGCCAGCCGGCCACGGATCGCCCCGCAGACCTCCTGGGCGTCCTCGGGGGTGGCGACCTCGCCGGTGCCGATGGCCCACACCGGCTCGTAGGCGATGACCAGGGTGGCGGCCTGCTCGGCCGGGACGTCCTTCAGGGCGCCGTCGACCTGGGCGAGGGTGAAGGCCACCTGCTCGCCGGCCTTGCGGACGTCCAGGCCCTCGCCGACGCAGACGATCGGCGTCAGCTCGTGCCGGAACGCCGCCTTGACCTTGGCGTTCACCTGCTCGTCGGTCTCGTGGTGGTACTGCCGGCGCTCCGAGTGGCCGATGACCACGTACGAGCACTTCAGCTTGGCCAGCATCGGGCCGGAGATCTCGCCCGTGTAGGCGCCGGAGTCGTGCGCCGACAGGTCCTGGGCGCCGTACTTGATCTTCAGCTTGTCGGCCTCGATCAGGGTCTGCACACCCCGGAGGTCGGTGAAGGGCGGCACCACGACGGCCTCGACGGCGTCGAAGTCCTTGTCGTTGAGCGCGAAGGCGAGCTTCTGGACGTGGTGGATGGCCTCGAGGTGGTTGAGGTTCATCTTCCAGTTGCCCGCCATGATCGGCGTGCGCGAGGTCATCGGTCAGTCCTCCAGTGCGGCGAGGCCGGGGAGCGTCTTGCCCTCGAGGTACTCGAGGCTCGCGCCACCACCGGTCGAGATGTGGCCGAAAGCGTTCTCGTCGAAGCCCAGGATACGGACGGCCGCGGCGGAGTCGCCGCCGCCGACCACGGTGAAGGCCGAGCTGTCGATCAGGGCCTGGGCGATCGAGCGCGTGCCCTCGGCGTAGTCGGGGTGCTCGAAGACGCCCATCGGGCCGTTCCAGAAGACGGTGGCCGCGTCGGCGAGCTTCGAGGCGAAGAGCTTGCGGGACTCCGGACCGATGTCCAGGCCCTCCAGGTCGGCGGGGATCGCGTCGGCGCCGACGACCACCGGGTTGGTGTCGACCGGGTTCTTCAGGTCCGGGAAGTCCGGGGCGGCGACGACGTCCACGGGCAGCACAAACTCCACGCCCTTGGCCTTCGCGCGCTCCAGGTACTCCGTGACCGCGGGGACCTGGTCCTCCTGCAGCAGGCTCTTGCCCACCTCGTGGCCCTGGGCCTTGAGGAAGGTGTAGGCCATGCCGCCGCCGATCAGGATCCGGTCGGCACGCTCCAGCAGGTGGTTGATGACCCCCAGCTTGTCGGAGACCTTGGCGCCGCCCAGCACCACCGCGTACGGACGGGACACGTCCTCGGTGAGCTTCCTGAGCACGGCGACCTCGGTGGCGATCAGCAGGCCCGCGGCGTGCGGCAGCCGGGCCGGGAGGTCGTAGACCGAGGCGTGCTTGCGGTGCACCGCGCCGAAGCCGTCACCGACGTACAGCTCGGCCAGCTCGGCCAGCCGACCGGCGAAGGCGCCGCGCTCGGCGTCGTCCTTGCTGGTCTCGCCCGGGTTGAAGCGCAGGTTCTCCAGCAGCGCCACCGAGCCGTCGGTGAGGGCGTCCGCCGTCGCGCGGGCGCTCTCGCCGACCGTGTCGGTCGCGAAGGCCACCTGCGTGCCGAGGAGTTCGCCCAGGCGCGCCGCGACGGGGGCGAGCGAGAACTGCGGGTCGGGCGCGCCCTTGGGACGGCCCAGGTGGGAGGCGACGATCACCCGGGCGCCGGCCTCGGCCAGCTTGGCGATGGTCGGCACGACGGCACGGATGCGGCCGTCGTCGGTGATGGTGGTGCCGGACAGCGGCACGTTGAGGTCGGCGCGCACGAACACGCGCTTGCCGCCGACCCCCTCGTCGACGAGTTCGTCGATCGTCTTCATGGTGAAGGCTCCCCTGCCTTGGTCCTGACTGGTCGGATCACCCGTACCGCCACGTCATGGGACAGGGCCCGGACGACGGCACGTCGTTCGGACCCTGTCCTCATCGCATGACGGGCGATCGAGCGGGTGTCAGAGCTGGCCGCCGACGAACACGGTCAGGTCGACGAGACGGTTGGAGTAGCCCCACTCGTTGTCGTACCAGCCGATGACCTTGACCTGCTTGCCCTGCGCCATGGTCAGCGAGGAGTCGAAGGTGCAGGAGGCCGGCCAGTTGACGATGTCCGAGGAGACGATCGGGTCCTCGGTGTACTCCAGGATGCCCTTGAGCTGGCCCTCGGCGGCCTTCTGGAACGCGGCGTTGACCTCGTCCTTGGTGACCTCGCGCTCGAGCTCGATGACCAGGTCGGTCACGGAGCCGGTCGGGACCGGGACGCGCATGGCGATGCCGTCCAGCTTGCCCTTCAGCTGCGGCAGGACCAGGGCGGTGGCCTTGGCGGCACCCGTCGAGGTCGGGATGATGTTCTCCGCGGCGGCACGGGCGCGGCGCAGGTCCTTGTGCGGGAAGTCCAGGATGCGCTGGTCGTTGGTGTACGCGTGCACGGTGGTCATCAGACCCTTGACGATGCCGAAGTTCTCGTCGAGGACCTTGGCCATCGGCGCCACACAGTTGGTGGTGCAGGACGCGTTCGAGATGATGTTGTGCTTCGCCGGGTCGTACTTCTCGTTGTTGACGCCCATCACGATGGTGATGTCCTCGTCGGAGGCGGGCGCCGAGATGATGACCTTCTTGGCGCCGCCGTCCAGGTGCTTCTTGGCGTCGGCGGCCTTGGTGAAGATGCCGGTGGACTCGATCACGATGTCGACGCCGAGCTCGCCCCACGGGATGTCGGCGGGGTTGCGCTCGGACAGCACCTTGATGGTGCGGCCGTCGACGGTGATGGAGTCGGCGGTGTGCGAAACCTCGGCCTTGAGGCGGCCGAGGATCGTGTCGTACTTGAGCAGGTGGGCGGTGGTGGCCGTGTCACCCAGGTCGTTGACAGCCACGATCTCGATGTCCGCACCCTGGTCCAGGGCGGCACGGAAGAAGTTGCGACCGATGCGACCGAAGCCGTTGATGCCTACGCGGATCGTCACGAACCGATCTCCTCGCTGGTGTGCCGGAAGCCATTTCGCTCCGGCTGCGACGTATTGGGATGTCCCCGACCAAGGACGACCCTACCTCCCCGGGCACCCGGCGGTGACATCGGCGCCACGGGTGCCCGCCGTACGGACCGGTAACCGGACGGGGCGGGCGGGCCGCGCCGGGCTCAGCCCACCATCTCCTCGGTCAGGTTGGACTCGGTGCCCGGGATGCCGAGGTCCGAGGCGCGCTTGTCGGCCATCGCCAGCAGGCGGCGGATCCGACCCGCCACCGCGTCCTTGGTGAGCGGCGGTTCGGCGAGCGAGCCCAGTTCCTCCAGCGAGGCCTGCTTGTGGTCCATGCGCAGCCGGCCGGCCGCCGCGAGGTGCTCGGGCACGTCGTCGCCGAGGATCTCCAGCGCCCGCTGCACGCGCGCGCCCGCGGCGACCGCGGCGCGGGCCGAGCGGCGCAGGTTGGCGTCGTCGAAGTTGGCGAGCCGGTTGGCCGTGGCGCGCACCTCGCGCCGCATCCGCCGCTCCTCCCACGCCAGCACCGACTCGTGCGCGCCGAGCCGCGTCAACAGCGCGCCGATGGCGTCACCGTCACGGACGACCACCCGGTCCACGTTCCGCACCTCGCGCGCCTTGGCGGCGATCTGCAGCCGGCGGGCCGCACCGACCAGGGCGAGGGCCGCCTCGGGGCCGGGGCAGGTGACCTCCAGCGACGAGGAACGGCCCGGTTCGGTGAGGGAGCCGTGGGCCAGGAACGCCCCGCGCCAGGCCGCCTCGGCATCGCAAGTGGCCCCCGACACGACCTGCGGGGGCAGGCCCCGGATGGGGCGGCCGCGGCCGTCCACCAGCCCGGTCTGGCGGGCCAGCTGGTCACCGCCGGCGACCACCCGCACCACGTACCGGCTGCCGCGGCGAAGCCCGCCGGGCGCCATGACCACCAGGTCCGAGGAGTGCCCGAAGATCTCCAGGATGTCCTTGCGCAGCCTGCGCGCGGCGATGCCGGTGTCCAGTTCCGCCTCGATCACGATGCGTCCGCTGACCAGGTGCAGTCCGCCCGCGAACCTCAGGATCGCCGAGACCTCCGCCTTGCGGCAGCAGGTCCGGGTGACGGGAAGCCGGGAGATCTCGTCCTTCACCGCTGCCGTCATCGCCATGGGCCGATCCTTCCATGCATACGAAAAATCCGGTCGAACGCGGCCGCCAGCAGTTCCGGATCGTGCCGCGGCCCGTCGGGGGCGGCGACCCGGGCCAGCTCCACCGTGCCCGACAAACGCTCGGCTGCCTGTATGAGGCTGTCGCGGTCGAGTACGGCGGCCTCGTCGGCCAGCACCACGTCGATGGTGAGTTTAGGGGCGTGTCGGGCCAAAACCTCCAAGTGACGCTGCGGAGAAAAGCCCTCGGTCTCACCCGGTTGCGGCGCGAGGTTGAGCGCGAGCACTTTGCGGGCCCTGGTCTCCATGAGCGCGGACACCAGATCGGGCACCAGCAGATGGGGCATCACGGAGGAAAACCAGGAGCCGGGGCCGAGCACCACCCAGTCCGCGTCGAGCACGGACTTCACCGCCTCGGGGACGGCCGGCGGGTCGTGCGGCACCAGTTGCACCTCCTGCACCTCACCGGGGGTGAGGGCGACGGTGGCCTGGCCGTGCACGGTCGTGACCTCGTCCGGCGCCTCCGGGTCGTGACCGCGCACCGTGGCGGTGAGTTCCAGCGGCACCGCCGACATGGGCAGCACCCTGCCGTGGGCGCCGAGCAGCCGGCCCACCCACTCCAGGGCGGCCACGGGGTCGCCGAGTTGCTCCCACAACGCCACGATCAGCAGGTTGCCCACGGCGTGGCCGTGCAGTTCGCCCTGGCTGACGAAGCGGTGCTGGACGACCTGGGACCAGGTCCTGCCCCATTCGTCGTCGCCGCACAGCGCGGCCAGCGCCTTGCGGAGGTCGCCGGGCGGCAGCACCCCCATCTCCTGGCGCAGACGGCCACTGGAACCGCCGTCGTCGGCGACCGTGACCACCGCGGTCAGGTCCTGGGTGATACGGCGCAGGGCGGAGAGGGAGGCGGACAGCCCGTGCCCGCCTCCCAATGCCACCACTTTGGGTGTGACCCCGCTGCGCCCTGCCGACCGGCGCAAGCGCCGAGTCGTCCTGATCACTCGCGCCCCATGTCCCGGTGGACGACCACCGTCTCCACCCCGTCGGCGGACAGGCGCGCGGCCAGGCGCTCGGACATGGCGACGCTGCGGTGCTTGCCACCGGTGCAGCCGACCGCGATGGTCACGTAGCGCTTGCCCTCACGGCGGTAGCCGGCGTTGACGATGTGCAGCAGCTCGGCGTAGCGGTCCAGGAACTCCTTGGCGCCGGGCTGGTTGAACACGTAGGTGGCGACCTCGTCGTTGAGACCGGTGTACGGCCGCAGCTCCGGCACCCAGTGCGGGTTGGGCAGGAAGCGGCAGTCCGCGACCAGGTCGGCGTCCACGGGGAGGCCGTACTTGAAGCCGAAGGACATGACGGTGGCCCGCAGCTCCGGCTCCTCCTCCCCGGCGAACTGCGCGTCCATCTTGGCCCGCAGCTCGTGGACGTTGAGGCTGGAGGTGTCGATCACCAGGTCGGCGTCGCCGCGCAGCTCGCTCAGCAGCTCCCGCTCCTTGGCGATCCCGTCGACGATGCGTCCGTCACCCTGCAGCGGGTGCGGGCGGCGCACCGACTCGAAGCGGCGGACCAGCGTCTCGTCGGAGGCCTCCAGGAAGAGCACCCGGCGCTTGACGCCCTTGGAGTCCAGGTCCGCGAGGGACTCTCGGAGGTTGTCGAAGAAGCGCCGGCCGCGGACGTCCACGACCACCGCGATGCGTGCCACGTTGCCCTGGGAGCGGGCGCCGAGGTCGACCATGGTGGGGATCAGGGCCGGCGGCAGGTTGTCCACGACGAACCAGCCGAGGTCCTCCAGGCACTTGGCCGCGTGACTGCGCCCGGCACCGGACATGCCCGAGATGATCACGAGTTCGGGGATGGCCTCGGCGGCCTCGCCCGCTCCTCCGGTCGTCACCTGTTCTCCGCCTCCGTCGTTCGCGTTCATGAGTCGTGTCCCCGTTCCGTGGGCACGGTCACCGGACCGACCGTCCCCTCTTCCTCAATGATCTCTCCTGTGGCCGTGTTCACCGCCGGTCCGGCGGGGGCGGCCGCGGCCAGCGCGACGAGCACGGCCTCGGCGGTGCGCCGCCCGACGCCGGGGACCTCGCAGATCTGCTCTACCGTCGCCGCCCGCAGCCGCTTGAGCGAGCCGAAGTGCTTCAGCAGCGCCTGGCGGCGGCTCTCGCCGAGTCCCGGCACCGCGTCCAGGGCACCGGCCTTCATCGACTTGGAACGCTTGTTGCGCTGGTAGGCGATGGCGAAGCGGTGCGCCTCGTCGCGGACCCGCTGCAGCAGGTACAGCCCCTCGCTGGTGCGCGGCAGGATGACCGGGTCGTCATCGCCGGGCAGCCAGACCTCCTCCAGGCGCTTGGCCAGGCCGCACACGGCCACGTCCTCCACGCCGAGCTCCTCCAGGGCCCGCTGGGCCGCGGCGACCTGCGGCTGCCCGCCGTCGACGACGACCAGTTGCGGCGGGTAGGCGAACTTGCGCGGCCTGCCCGTGTCCGGGTCGATGGGTCCGCCGGCCACCTCGCCGCCGCTCCCCTCGCCGCCGTCACCGTCCCCGTCGCCGTCGACCCACTCGCCGGTCTTCTGCTTCTCGAGCAGGTAGCGGCGGAAGCGCCGGGAGACCACCTCGTGCATCGACCGGACGTCGTCCTGGCCGGCGAAGCCCTTGATCTGGAAGCGGCGGTACTCGCTCTTGCGGGCCAGCCCGTCCTCGAAGACCACCATCGAGGCGACGACGTCGTCGCCCTGGAGGTGGGAGATGTCGAAGCACTCGATGCGCAGCGGCGCCGAGTCCAGGTCGAGCGCCTCGGCGATCTCCTCCAGCGCGCGGGAGCGCGTGGTGAGGTCGGAGGCGCGCCTGGTCTTGTGCAGCGCAAGCGCCTGCAGGGCGTTGCGCTGCACGGTGGCCATCAGGTCCTTCTTGTCGCCGCGCTGCGGTATCCGCAGGCTCACCTGGGAGCCGCGGCGCTCGGTGAGCCACTGCTGGACCGGCTCGTACGGGTCGGGCAGCGCGGGCACCAGCACCTCCTTCGGCACCCCTTCGCCCCGCTCCTCGCCGTACAGCTGCTGCAGGGCGTGCTCAACCAGCTCGGCCGTGCCGACCTCCTCGACCCGGTCGGTGACCCAGCCGCGCTGGCCGCGCACCCGGCCGCCGCGGACGTGGAAGATCTGGACGGCGGCCTCCAGCTCGTCCTCGGCGACGGCGATCAGGTCGGCGTCGGTGGCGTCGGCGAGGACGACCGCGTTCTTCTCCATGGCGCGCTTGAGCGCCTCGATGTCGTCGCGGAGCCGGGCCGCCTTCTCGTACTCCATCGCGGCGGCGGCGTCCCTCATCTGCTGCTCCAGGCGGCGCAGGTAGGTGCCGGTGCGGCCGGCCATGAAGTCGCAGAACTCCTCGGCCAGTTCGCGGTGCTCCTCGGCGCTGACCCGGCCGACGCAGGGGGCCGAGCACTTGCCGATGTAACCGAGCAGACAGGGGCGGCCGATCTGCGTGGAGCGCTTGAACACCCCGGAGGAGCAGGTGCGCACGGGGAAGACCCGCAGCAGCAGGTCCACCGTCTCGCGGATCGCCCAGGCGTGCGCGTAGGGGCCGAAGTAGCGCACGCCCTTTCGCTTGGGGCCGCGCATCACCTGGACGCGGGGGAAATCCTCGTTCAGGGTGACGGCGAGCGAGGGGTAGCTCTTGTCGTCCCGGTACTTCACGTTGAAGCGCGGGTCGAACTCCTTGATCCAGGAGTACTCCAGCTGCAGTGCCTCGACCTCGGTGGCCACCACCGTCCATTCCACGGAGGCGGCGGTGGTGACCATCGTGCGGGTGCGCTGGTGCAGGTTCGCGAGGTCCTGGAAGTACGAGGAGAGCCGCTGGCGCAGGCTCTTCGCCTTCCCGACGTAGATCACCCGGCCGTGCTGGTCCCGGAACTTGTACACCCCGGGAGAGTCCGGAATCTGTCCCGGCTTGGGGCGGTAGCTGGAGGGATCGGCCATGCCACCACCCTACTGACTGGAGGTGACATTCCCGCCGTCTCAGGCCCCGGTCACGGCCACCAGCTTGCCGTCCTTGACCTGGACGTCGACCTTGGCCAACGGCTTGGTCGCGGGGCCGTTGCGGACGGCGCCGGTGGCGGCGTCGAAGACGCTGCCGTGGCAGGGGCAGGACAGGGCGGTGCCCTCGACCTTGTCGCAGGTGCAGCCCTGGTGGGTGCAGACGGCGCTGAAGGCCTGGTAGCTGCCCTGCGTGGGCTGCGCGACGACGATCCTGGCCTCGCGGTAGAGCTTGGCGCCGCCGACCGGGACCTCGGTGGCCGCGCCCAGCTCGACGGGACCGTCGGAGACCGTCGTGCCGGAACCACCGCAAGCGGTGAGGGCGACCCCGGCGACGCCGGCGAGGGCCGCGCCCTTCAGGAGGGTACGGCGGCAGGGGGGCGGGGCGGTGGTGTCGGCCATGTGGGACTCCGCTTCGGCACGTAAGGAAAGAGCTTGAAAGCTGTACCTTACGTGCCGAAACTCTGAGCCCGCTGTCAGGCCTTCGCCGCCGCCCTCTTCCGCGGGGCGGCCCGCTTCTTGACCGGGGCGGGCGGGGCGTCGGAGATCCGCTCGGCGCCCAGGATGTCCCTCAGGAACTTGCCGGTGTGGCTCGCGCCCACGCCCGCGACCTGCTCGGGGGTCCCCTCGGCGATCACCAGGCCACCGCCGCTGCCGCCCTCGGGGCCCATGTCGATGACCCAGTCGGCCGTCTTGATCACATCGAGGTTGTGCTCGATGACGATCACGGTGTTGCCCTTCTCGACCAGCCCGGAGAGCACCTTGATCAGCTTGCTGATGTCCTCGAAGTGCAGACCCGTGGTGGGCTCGTCCAGCACGTAGACCGTGCGGCCCGTGGAGCGCTTCTGCAGCTCGGAGGCGAGCTTCACACGCTGCGCCTCACCGCCGGACAGGGTCGTGGCGGACTGGCCCAGCCGGACGTAGCCCAGTCCGACCTCGGTGAGGGTGCGCAGGTGCCGGGCGATCGTCGGGACGGCCTCGAAGAAGTCCAGCGCCTCGGAGATCGGCATGTCCAGGACCTCGGCGATGGACTTGCCCTTGTAGTGGACCTCCAGGGTCTCCCGGTTGTACCGGGCACCGTGGCAGACCTCGCACGGCACGTAGACGTCCGGGAGGAAGTTCATCTCGATCTTGATGGTGCCGTCGCCGGAGCAGTTCTCGCAGCGGCCGCCCTTGACGTTGAAGGAGAAGCGGCCCGGCAGGTAGCCGCGCACCTTCGCCTCCATCGTCTCCGCGAAGAGCCTGCGGACGTGGTCGAAGACACCCGTGTACGTGGCCGGGTTGGACCGCGGGGTGCGGCCGATCGGCGACTGGTCGACGTGGACCACCTTGTCGACCAGGTCGTCCCCGTCCACCCGGGTGTGCCGGCCCGGGACACCCCGGGCGCCGTTCAGCTCACGGGCCAGGTGGGTGTAGAGGATGTCGTTGACCAGGGTGGACTTGCCGGAGCCGGAGACCCCGGTGACCGCCGTGAAGACCCCCAGCGGGAAGGACACGTCGATGTCCCGCAGGTTGTTCTCCCGGGCGCCGTGCACCGTCAGCCGGCGCTCCCCGTTGACCGGGCGGCGCATGTCCGGGATCGGGATCTGGCGCTTGCCCGCGAGGTACTGGCCGGTCAGCGATTCCTTGTTGCGCAGCAGCTCCTTGAGCGAACCGCTGTGCACCACCTTGCCGCCGTGCTCACCCGCACCCGGGCCGATGTCCACCACCCAGTCGGAGGTCTTGATGGTGTCCTCGTCGTGCTCCACCACGATCAGGGTGTTGCCGAGGTCGCGCAGCCGCACCAGGGTCTCGATGAGCCGGTGGTTGTCGCGCTGGTGGAGGCCGATCGACGGCTCGTCCAGCACGTAGAGCACGCCCACCAGGCCCGAGCCGATCTGCGTGGCCAGCCGGATGCGCTGGGCCTCGCCGCCGGAGAGGGTGCCGGCCGCGCGGTTGAGCGAGAGGTAGTCCAGGCCGACGTCGACCAGGAAGCGCAGCCGCTCGTTGACCTCCTTGAGCACCCGCTCGGCGATGGTCTTCTCGCGCGCGCTCAGCTTCATGCCGCGCAGGAACTCCGCGCAGTCGCTGATGGACATCGCGGCGACCTCGGCGATGGACTTCTCCTGGACGGTGACCGCCAGCACGATCGGCTTCAGGCGGGTGCCCTCACAGGTGGGGCAGGGCACCTCGCGCATGTACCCCTCGAAGCGCTCACGGCTGGAGTCGCTCTCGGACTCCGCGTGCCGGCGCCGGACGAACGGGATCGCGCCCTCGAAGGAGGTGGTGTAGGAGCGCTCACGCCCGTAGCGGTTGCGGTAGCGCACCGCGATCTGCGTCTTGTGGCCGTTGAGCAGGGCCTTCTTCGCGCGCTGCGGCAGCCCTGCCCAGGGGATGTCGGTGCGGAAGCCCAGTTCGTCGGCGAGCGCGCCGATCAGGCGCTGGAAGTAGTCCCGGGTGTGGCCGAGCGACCAGGGGGCGATGGCACCCTCGTCGAGGGACTTGTCCTCGTCGGGGATGACGAGCTCCGGGTCGACCTCCATGCGGGTGCCGATGCCGGTGCACTCCGGGCACGCGCCGAAGGGCGAGTTGAAGGAGAAGGAGCGCGGCTCCAGCTCCTCGAAGGACAGGTCGTCGTACGGGCAGTAGAGGTGCTCGGAGAACATCCGCTCGCGCTGCGGGTCGTCCTCGGGGAGGTCGACGAAGTCCAGGATCACCATGCCGCCGGAGAGGCCCAGGGCGGTCTCGACCGAGTCGGTCAGCCGGCGCTTGGCGCTCTCCTTGACGGTGAGGCGGTCGATGACCACCTCGATGGTGTGCTTCTCCTGCTTCTTCAGCTTCGGCGGGTCGGTCAGCTGGACGGTCGCGCCGTCCACCCGGGCCCGGCTGTAGCCCTTGGTCTGCAGGTCCGAGAAGAGGTCGGCGAACTCGCCCTTGCGCTCGCGCACCAGCGGCGAGAGCACCTGGAAGCGGGAACCCTCCTCCAGCTCCAGCACCCGGTCCACGATCGCCTGGGGCGACTGCCGGGAGATCGGCCGGCTGCACTCGGGGCAGTGCGGCTTGCCGATGCGGGCGAAGAGCAGGCGGAGGTAGTCGTAGACCTCGGTAATCGTGCCGACCGTCGAGCGCGGGTTGCGCGAGGTGGACTTCTGGTCGATCGAGACCGCGGGCGACAGGCCCTCGATGAAGTCGACGTCCGGCTTGTCCATCTGGCCGAGGAACTGCCGCGCGTAGGAGGAGAGCGACTCCACGTAGCGACGCTGGCCCTCGGCGAAGATCGTGTCGAACGCCAAGGAGGACTTACCCGACCCCGAGAGGCCGGTGAACACGATGAGCGAATCCCGTGGCAGGTCGAGCGAGACGTTCTTCAGATTGTGCTCGCGAGCGCCACGGACGGTGAGACGATCGGCCACGCCAGTGCGCACCTTTCAAAAGGCAGACAAGGGGACAGCACCCCCAGACAGCCTAAACGGGGCGCCGACGAGTTTTCTTCCGGTTGCGATCCACAGCGAGCCTATAGCACGCACATTCGATTTCCGGCATCGGTGCGGCAGCTTCACCCGAATGAGTGTCCCGCGCTAGCGTCTCCGTGGAGACGTCGATCAGGTCCGACCAGGAGGCCCCGTGTCTGTCCAACGACCCGACCCCGACCACGATGCGGCCGAACTCCGCGAAGCCACCGAACGACTGATCGAGACCGTGGCCGCCATGCCCTCCGCGTCCGTCACCGAGCCCTCGCGGCTGCCGGGCTGGACCCGCGGCCACGTGCTGGCGCACCTCGCGCGCAACGCCGACTCCCTGGTCAACCTGCTGGTCTGGGCCCGCACCGGCGAGGAGACCCCGCAGTACGAGAGCGGCGACAGCCGGAACAGGGACATCGAGGAGGGCGCCGGCCGCACGCTCGACGAGCACCTCGACGACCTGCGGATCTCCGCGGACCGGCTGGCCCTGGCCATCGAGGAGCTCCCGCCGCAGAACTGGGCCGCGCAGGTCGTCATGCGTTCCGGCCGGGTGATCGCCGCGGCGGAGATCCCGTACCTGCGGCTCATGGAGATCTACTTCCACCACGTCGACCTCGGCCTGGAGTACACCTGCGCGCACCTGCCCGAGGACTTCGCGGCCCGGGAGCTCGGCGCCATCATCGACGACCTGTCCGGTCACGAGGGCGTCGCAGCCGTCCGCATCCACGACTCCGACAGCGGAGAGAAGTGGGTGATCGGCGCCGCCACCGAGCCCGAACTCACCGTCGGCGGCCCCCGGCACGCGCTGCTCGCCTGGATCAGCGGCCGTTCCGACGGCGAGGACCTGACCGCGGAGCCGGACGTGCCGCTGCCGGTGCTGCCGCCACTAGGCTGACGCCATGACGTACAGCGGCGAGGTCACGGTCGGGGGCGCGCCCGACGTGCACGAACTCAAGGACCTCATCATCACCAAGGTCGCGGTCGGCCCCATGGACAACAACGCGTACGTGCTGCGCTGCCGCGCCACCGACGAGCAGCTGCTCGTCGACGCGGCGAACGACGCGCACACGCTCGTGGAGGTCGCCGGCAACGACGGTCTCGCGTCCGTCGTCACCACGCACCGGCACGCCGATCACTGGCAGGCGCTGCAGGCCGTGGTCGACGCCACCGGCGCCCGTACCTACGCGGGCCGCCACGACGCCGAGGGGATCCCCGTCCCCACCGACGTGCCCCTCGAGGACGGCGACCGGATCCAGGTCGGCCGGGTCGAGCTCACCGCCCGGCACCTGGTCGGCCACACGCCCGGCAGCATCGTCCTCATCTACGACGACCCCCACGGGCACCCGCACATCTTCACCGGGGACTGCCTCTTCCCCGGCGGCGTGGGCAACACGCACAACAACCCGGACCACTTCAGCAGCCTCTTCGAGGGGGTCAAGGCGAAGCTCTTCGACCGCCTCCCGGACGAGACCTGGGTCTACCCCGGCCACGGCAAGGACACCACGCTCGGCGACGAGCGCCCGCACCTCGACGAATGGCGCGAACGGGGCTGGTGACGGCCCCACGGCGGCGCCCGCCCGGGGCGCCGCCACCCCCGCGCGCGTGGGTCGTTGGACCCACGTGCGCACCTCCCTCCCCACCTCCCCCTCGATGGCCCGGATCGCCGCCGCGTCGGCGGCCGGGACCGCGATCGAGTTCTACGACTTCTTCGCCTACGGCACCGCGGCCGCACTCGTCCTCGGACCGCTGTTCTTCCCCGACGCCTCGCCGCTGGCCGGCACCCTCGCCGCGTTCGGCACCTTCGCCGTGGGCTTCGTCGCCCGCCCGCTCGGCTCGGTCCTCTTCGGTCACATCGGCGACCGCGTCGGACGCCGCCCGGTGCTGGTCGGCTCCCTGCTGCTGACCGGGCTGGCGACCACCGCCGTCGGCTGCGTACCCGGATACGCCGCGATCGGCCCGGCTGCGCCCGTGCTGCTGGTGGCCCTGCGGTTCCTGCAGGGGCTGGGGCTGGGCGGCGAGTGGGGCGGGGCGGTGCTCCTCGTCGCGGAGCACGCGCCGGAGCGGCGCCGCGGACTGTGGGCGAGCCTGCCGCAGACCGGTCCCGCGGTGGGCTTCCTGCTGGCGAACGGGATCGTGCTCGCGCTGTCCGCGGGGCTGAGCGACGCGGCCTTCCGCTCCTGGGGCTGGCGGGTGCCGTTCTGGGTAGCGGGCGTTCTCGCCCTGGCAGGGCTTGCGCTGCGGGCCGCGCTGCCGGAGACCCCCGCGTTCGCGGCGGCCGCGGGGCGCGGGGACCTGGCCCGGGTGCCCGTCTCGGAGCTGCTGCGCGAGCACGGGCGCCTGGTGCTGCTGACGGCGGGCGCCATGGCGTGCGGCTACGCCGTCTTCTACACGGTGACCACCTGGTCGCTGGCGTACACCACGGAGCACCTCGGCATGGACCGCACGGTCGTGCTGGGCTGCGTCCTGGTGGCCGTCCTGCTCAAGGGGGCGCTGACGCCGCTGGTGGGGCTGCTGGGCGACCGCTTCGGACGCCGGCGGATGGCACTCGCGGGTACGGCGGCGATGGGTGTGGTGGTCTTCCCGTACGCCGGGCTGCTGGCGAGCGGCTCGCCGGTCGCGATCGCCCTGGGGTCCGCCGCGGAGCTGTTCGCCTTCATCACGGTGTTCGCCGTGGTGGGCGCGTACCTTCCGGAGCTGTACGCGCCCCGGGTGCGCTGCACCGGCGCCGCCCTGGGCTACAACCTCGGCGGCGTCCTGGGCGGCGCCCTGACCCCGGTGGTGGCGACCCGGCTGGTGGCCGGCTCCGGCACGCCGTGGCCCGTGGCGGTGTACGTCGCGGCGGTGGCGCTGCTCAGCCTGGGGTGCTTCGCGGCACTGCCGGAGACCCGGGGCGCCGCCGCGCCGGACGCGACGGCGGGGTGCGCGGCGGACCGCCGCGCACCCCGTCCGGGCTGAGGGGCCCCGGGTCAGACGTCGACGTGCTCCTCGTCGCGCTTCTCCTCGGCAGCCTGCTTCTTCGACGCCATGAGGCTGGTCACCGTGGTGACGGCGAGGACCACGACGATGAAGCCGAGGGAGAACGGGATGCTGATCTCCGGGACGTGCACCCCGACCTCGTGCAGGGCGTGCAGCACGAGCTTCACGCCGATGAAGCCGAGGATGATCGACAGCCCGTAGGAGAGGTGGACCAGCTTCTTCAGCAGACCGCCGATGAGGAAGTACAGCTGCCGCAGGCCCATCAGGGCGAAGGCATTGGCGGTGAAGACGATGTACGGGTCCTGGGTGAGACCGAAGATCGCGGGGATGGAGTCCAGCGCGAACAGCACGTCGGTGGTGCCGATCGCCAGCATGACCACGAGCATCGGGGTCATGATCCGCTTGCCGTTCTGCTGGATGAAGAGCTTGGTGCCGTGGTAGCGGTCGGCGACGCCGAAGCGGCGTTCGGCGGCCTTCAGCAGCCTGTTCTCCTCGAACTCCTCGTCGTGCTCCTCGGCCCGGGCCTCCTGGACCAGCTTCCACGCGGTCCAGATGAGGAAGGCGCCGAAGATGAAGAAGACCCAGGAGAAGCTGGCGATGATGGCGGCGCCTGCGGCGATGAAGAGGGCGCGCAGGACCAGTGCGATGAGCACGCCGAAGAGCAGCACGCGCTGCTGGTACTGGGACGGCACCGCGAACTTCGCCATGATCAGCACGAAGACGAAGAGGTTGTCGACGCTGAGCGACTTCTCGGTGATGTAGCCCGCGAAGAACTCGCCGGCGGGCTGTCCGCCGGCGAAGAACAGCAGTCCGAGCCCGAAGAGGGCGGCCAGGACGATCCAGACGACCGTCCAGGCGCCGGCTTCCTTGACCGACACGTCATGGGGCTTGCGCCCGATGAAGAAGTCGGCGGCGATGAGGGCGCACAGACCGGCGATGGTCAGCACCCAGAGGGTCAGGGATACATCCACGCGATGCCTCCGGCAGATGGGCTGGCAATTGTCAGCGTTGTCGCTGCCGGAGGTCTCTTCCACCCCGGCCGTGGGCCGGGGCCGGTGTCCCGGGGCCGTTCCGGCCCGTGATGACGGGATGCACCGCACTGCAGGGAGTACTCCCCTCCGCGTAAAGGAGAGTACATGAAATCCCAAGGAAAGGTAAAGAGAGTAAAGTGATGGTCAATCAGTACAGCGTGCCGCAGCCCCGCCGATCCGGCCGGACGGACCGGACGGACCGGACGGACCGGACGGATCAGTGGCGGCCGGGGTCGTAGGTCCGGCGCGCGGCGGCCACCTGGCGCAGCACCCGGGAAAGGACCGCGCTGCCGGCCGGGGCGAGCAGCGGTTCGTACGTCCAGGCGTGGCCGACCCAGGGGTCGGCGAGGTGGTCGTCCGGCTGCGGGGTCAGCCGCATCATCGAACGCCACAGCGGGTCGAGGAGCGGGCCGTACTCGCGGGCGTCCTCGCGGTCGGCGACCAGGACCAGGTGGACGCCGACCTGCGGGCCCTCGTCGGCGAGGTAGCGCAGCTGGTGGATCGTCCGGTCGTCGAACCCGTACGGGAAGTCGTTGACGACCAGCACCTGGCGGGCCGGGTCGACGCCCGGGGGCACCTCGAAGGGCACGTCGGCGCGCAGCGCCATCTGCACCAGGTCGACCCGCTGGGTGAGCCGGGCGAGCAGCGCCGCCACCCCCGCGGCGCCCGTGGCGGGCGGCTCGCGCAGCGCGCCGGAGTCGGTGAACGGGGCCAGCGCCGTCGCGGCGGAGCCCGCCGGGTCGACGACGTGGACGGCACACTCCCCGGCCGGGTGGGAGGCGAGCAGGCGGGCGGCGAGCGCCACCGCCACGTCCACGGCCCGGCGGCGGTCCTGGGCGCTGTCCACCCACAGCCCGCGCTCCAGGGGCAGCCGGACCAGCAGGGGGATGCGCAGTTCCGGGCGTTCGGGCAGGTGGAGGTCGCCGAGCCGGACCGCCATCGGCGGCTCCTCGGGGACGCGGTAACCGTGCCAGACGGGGCTCTCCCAGCCCGCGTAGGGCGGCGGCAGAGCGGGCTCGACCACTTCGGCCTCGGCGGTCAGCTGGGCCAGGTCACGGTCGAGCACGGTGCGGGCCCGGTCCACCAGCTCGGCCTGGCGGGCCCTTGCCTGGTCGCGGGCGGCCTCGGCGGCGGGGCCGACACGGGTGCGGGGGTCGGCGAGGACCGTGTCGAGTTCCTGGTGGAGCCGGGACTCGGCGAAGTCGACGGCACTGCGGTAGGCCGCGATGGTGCGGGCCAGGTCCTCGAACATGCCCCAGACCTGGTTGTAGAGCCGTTCCTCCATGCTCCAGCCCGCGGCATCACCGGCGGCGGGCGCGGACGCCGGCGGAACGGTGTGCGGGACGGAGCCGGCGGCGTCGCCGGCCGGGGGAACGCGAGGCGGGGTCGGTGTCGGGGTCGACGGTGGTGTCGGGGTGACCGGGGGCGGCGGGGCGGGCACCGCGGGCGCGGGGCGTACGGCGTCCGCCACCCGGGCGGCCACGGCGTCCGCGGCGGGACGGTCGAGCCCCTGGTCGCGCAGCAGCTCGGCCAGCCCGCCCGTGTAGCCCTGGCCGAGCGCCCGCACCTTCCAGGCGCCCTGGCGGCGGTAGAGCTCCAGCGCGACGATCGCGGCCTCGGCGTTCAGCCCGGTGACGGTGAAGCTCACGACCGGTGCCCCGTCGGGTCCGGCGACGGTCAGATGGGGCGCGGGGCACGCCCCGAAGCGGGTCGGCGCCCCCGTGACCGGCGGCAGCGCCAGCAGGACGTGGACGCGGTCCACGTCCGCCGGGACGGCCGTCAGGTCGGCGGTGACGCGCTGCTCGGCGGCGAGGCCCGCGGGCACCTCGATGCCGGGCAGCCGCGGCGCCCCGGGGTGGGCGACGGAACCGGGGCCGCTCACGCGGCCCTGCCCGTCGCCCAGCGAGACGCCGGCCACCACCGGCGTACCGGCCGACACCCGGACCTCCAGTGAGGTGCCGGGAAGCGGATGGTTCTGCCCGTGGACCAGCTCGATGGTCATGCCCGCGCCCCCCTGTGCCCGGTCAGAGCGCCGGCAGTATCGCCGGCATGAGGTCCTGGAAGGTACGGCCGTTGGCCGGGGTGCCGATCGCCGTCATGGACCAGCCGGCGTCGCTGCGCTGCACCTTCGCCATGATCTGCGCGGTGTAGGCGCCACCGCCGGTCAGGGTGTAGCGCGCCAGCTCCTGGCCGTTGGTCTCGTCGACCAGGCGGCAGAAGGCGTTCTGCACCTCCTGGAACGACTGCCCGGTGAAGGAGTTGACCGTGAAGACGATCTGGTCGATGTGCACCGGCACGCGCTGCAGGTCGACCAGGATCGACTCGTCGTCGCCGCCCTGGCCCGCACCGCCGACCAGGTTGTCGCCGGTGTGCCGCACCGAGCCGTCGTCGCTGACGAGGTGCCGGAAGAACACCACGTCCACGGGCTGCTTGTCGGCGAACAGGACCGCGGAGGCGTCCAGGTCGATCTCCCGGGTGCGGCTGCCGAAGAGTCCGCGACGCGGGGCGGCCTGCCAGCCGAGCCCCATGCGGACCGACGACAACGTCCCCCCGTCCGACTTCTGCAGGCTGATCTTCTGACCCTTGGTCATATTGACCGTCACGCGCTGTCCCCTCTCAACCGTTTTGCCGACGTGCGGTTGCTCCGCACCCTATGGGGAGACGCACGGGTAGGGCACCGTGGTTCGGCAAGAGATTCGACAGCCGGTACGGTCAGGCCACGCCGGCCTCCCGCATCTGCCGCAGTTCCTTCTTCAGTTCGCCGACCTCGTCGCGCAGCCGGGCCGCGACCTCGAACTGCAGGTCCGCTGCGGCGGCGTGCATCCGGTCGGTCAGCTCGCCGATGAGGTCGGTCAGTTCGGCGGCGGGCAGGCTCTTGGCTTCCCGTTTCTCCCCGGCCTTGGCGGACAGCCCCGGCACCGGCGCCTTGCCGCGCGAACGCTGGCGGCCCGAGCCCAGCAGCTCCTCGGTGTCGGCATCCTCGCGGGCGAAGGAGTCCATGATGCCGGCGATCTTCTTCCGCAGCGGCTGCGGGTCGATGCCCCGTTCCTCGTTGTAGGCGATCTGCTTGGCCCGGCGCCGGTTGGTCTCGTCGATGGCCTTCTCCATCGCCGGGGTGATCTTGTCGGCGTACATGTGGACCTGGCCGGAGACGTTGCGCGCCGCGCGGCCGATGGTCTGGATCAGCGAGGTGCCGGAGCGCAGGAAGCCCTCCTTGTCGGCGTCGAGGATGGCGACCAGCGACACCTCGGGCAGGTCCAGGCCCTCGCGGAGCAGGTTGATGCCGACCAGCACGTCGAACTCGCCGGCCCGCAGCTCGCTCAGCAGCTCCACCCGGCGCAGGGTGTCGATGTCGCTGTGCAGGTACCGCACCTGGATGCCGAGTTCCAGCATGTAGTCGGTGAGGTCCTCGGCCATCTTCTTGGTGAGCGTGGTGACCAGGACGCGCTCGTCGCGCTCGGCGCGCACCCGGATCTCGTGGACGAGGTCGTCGATCTGCCCCTTGGTGGGCTTGACGATCACCTCGGGGTCGACCAGGCCGGTCGGGCGGATGATCTGCTCGACGACGCCGTCGCCGCGGGAGAGCTCGTACTTGCCCGGAGTGGCCGACAGGTAGACCGTCTGGCCGACCCGCTCCAGGAACTCCTCCCACTTCAGCGGTCGGTTGTCGAGGGCGGAGGGCAACCGGAAGCCGTGGTCGACCAGGGTGCGCTTGCGGGAGGCGTCGCCCTCGTACATGGCGCCGATCTGGGGCACGGTGACGTGCGACTCGTCGATGACGAGAACGAAGTCCTCGGGGAAGTAGTCGATCAGGGTGGACGGGGCGGAGCCCGCCTCACGGCCGTCGATGTGCCGTGAGTAGTTCTCGATGCCGGAGCAGGTGCCGATCTGGCGCATCATCTCGATGTCGTACGTGGTGCGCATCCGCAGGCGCTGGGCCTCCAGCAGCTTGCCCTGCTTCTCCATGACCGCGAGCTGCTCGCCGAGCTCCTTCTCGATGCCGGTGATGGCCCGCTCCATGCGCTCGGGGCCGGCGACGTAGTGGGTGGCGGGGAAGACGTAGAGCTGCTGGTCATCGGTGATGATCTCGCCGGTGAGCGGGTGCAGCGTGTACAGGGCCTCGATCTCGTCGCCGAACATCTCGATGCGGACGGCGAGCTCCTCGTAGACCGGGAAGATCTCGATGGTGTCGCCGCGCACCCGGAAGGTGCCGCGGGTGAACGCCACGTCGTTGCGCGCGTACTGGATGTCGACGAACTTGCGCAGCAGGGCGTCCCGGTCGATCTCGTCGCCGACCTTGAGCCGCACCATGCGGTCGACGTACTCCTGGGGCGTGCCGAGGCCGTAGATGCAGGACACCGAGGCGACGACGACCACGTCTCGGCGGGTCAGCAGCGAGTTGGTGGTGGAGTGGCGCAGCCGCTCGACCTCCTCGTTGATCGAGGAGTCCTTCTCGATGTAGGTGTCCGTCTGCGGGACGTACGCCTCGGGCTGGTAGTAGTCGTAGTACGACACGAAGTACTCGACCGCGTTGTTCGGCAGCAGCTCGCGGAACTCGTTCGCCAGCTGGGCGGCCAGGGTCTTGTTGGGCGCCATGACCAGGGTCGGGCGCTGCAGCCGCTCGATCATCCAGGCGGTGGTCGCCGACTTGCCGGTACCGGTGGCGCCGAGCAGGACGACATCGTTCTCGCCCGCGCGGATGCGCCGCTCGAGGTCGTCGATGGCGGTCGGCTGGTCGCCGCTGGGCTGGAAGGGGCTGACGACCTCGAAGGGCGCCACACTGCGTTCGATGTCTGATACGGGCCGCATGGGTCAACGGTACGACCCCCCACCGACAACCGGCTCCGACCTGCCCCGATCAGGGCAGGAGGCGGGGCGGGCGCCCCGCGGCGAGGTCCTCCACCCGGCCAGGGAGCAGCACCGCGACCGCGATCAGCACCCAGGCCACCGCGAACTGGAACCAGGTGCTGTCCAGCGGCAGGTACAGCTCGAAGGCCCTGACCCGCCACATCAGGTCGATCAGGGGGACGCTGAGCATGAGCGCGACCTCGTGCCACAGGTAGACGGTCACAGCGCGGGCGCTGAAGATCCGCACCAGCCGGTCCAGCGGCCGGATCCGCCCGGTCGGGCCGGCACCCGGCCGGAAGCGCAGCAGGAGCAGGACGAAGCCGGCCGACCACAGCGCCTGCGCGAGCGGGATCTCGTTGAGGTCGTACGAGCCGTCCACCTGGTGGGACGAGGCCCACCAGCCGCCGGCCGTCATGGCGACGGCCGCCAGGACCGGCACCAGGCCGGCCGGTGCGCGGTCGAGCAGCCCGTCGCGGTGGGCGAAGCCCAGCAGCCAGCAGGTCAGGAAGGTCGCCAGGTCGGTGACGGCGCTCCAGGCCGGTCCCTCCGGCCGACTCCAGAGCGTCTGCAGGAGCACGACCGGGGCGAGGGAGGCGACGAGCGCGACGGAGGGCGACCGCCGGAACGCGCGCAGCAGCAGCGGCGAGAGCAGGACGAACCACAGGTAGGCGCGCACGTACCACAGGACCCCCGTGGCCTGCTCGGCCCATGCGCTGCCGGGCGGGTCGGCCACCGGCACCACCCACAGGACCAGCCGCGCCCACCAGCGCCCCGCGTGGTGCTCGCCCGGGGCCCAGCCGTGGAGCAGCATCGCCGGCACCAGGACGGCGCCGAGGCACCACAACGGCGGCAGGAGCCTGCGCAGCCGCCGCCGCACGACGGGCAGCGCGCGCCGCTCCAGGGACCGGGCCATGAAGGATCCCGCGAGGGCGAACATCACACCGAGGGAGGGAAAGGCCAGACCCAGCCACGCCCAGCCGAACGTGTGGTACGTCACGACCCGGACGAGCGCCAGGGCGCGCAGCAGGTCCAGGTAGCGGTCGCGTCCGCCGTCCGGGGCGGCGGGGTCGGCAGGGGCGGCCGTCCGTGTGCGGCGGGGGGCGGCATGCCGGCCGGAGCTCCTCGGCCGGGGCAGGTGCGAGGGCGGGAAGGAGGTGTCGGACGCGGTCATCGGGCGGCTCCCGCGGAGGGCTGCGGGGAACCGACCTCGCCGGTCCGCTCGAGCTTCTGCCAGCGCAGCCGGCCTCCTGTCATGGCCGTCACGCAGGAGTGGATCAGGACGAGGTACATCAGCTGCCGGTAGACGATCTGCTGCAGCGGCAGCATCAGCAGGTGGCGGTAGCGCTCGTGGTCCAGACGGAACGCGTAGGCCGCGCACAGCAGCTGCACGGACATCAGCGCGGCCCAGGCGAGGAGCGACCTGACCGGGTCGACGAAGACGGCGCCGTAGACGGTCAGGAGGTCGATCAGCGGCGCGAAGAGGGGCGTGACGATCTGGAAGAGCACGACCAGCGGCATGCCGACCCGGCCGAAGCGCCCCGAGGGCCCGCGGTCCACCAGGGAGCGCCGGTGCTTCCACAGCGCCTGCATGGTGCCGTAGCTCCAGCGGTAGCGCTGCCGCCACAACTGGCCGATGGTGCCCGGCGCCTCGGTCCAGGCGCGGGCGTGCTCGGCGTACACCACGCGCCAGCCCGCGCGGTGCAGCGCGATGGTGATGTCGGTGTCCTCGGCGAGGGTGTCGCCGCTCATGCCCCCGGCGTCGAGGAGGGCGGCGCGGCGGAAGCCGCCGGCGGCGCCCGGCACGGTGGGCATGCAGCCGAGCAGGTCGTACATGCGGCGGTCGAGGTTGAAGCCCATCACGTACTCGATGTGCTGCCAGGCGCCGATCACCGTGGTGCGGTTGCCGACCTTGGCGTTGCCGGCGACGGCACCGACCCCTGGGTCGGCGAAGGGCTGGACGAGCCGGTGCACGGTGCCGGGCTCGAAGACGGTGTCGCCGTCCATCATCACGACGAGGTCGTGACGGGCTTGCTCCAGGCCGCGGTTGAGCGCGGCGGGTTTGCCCGCGTTCTCCTGGCGCACGACGCGCACCTGGGGCAGGCCCATCGCCTCGACGATGCCCGCGGTGCCGTCGGTCGAGCCGTCGTCCACGACGATGATCTCCACCGGGTGGGTGCTCGCCGCGAGCGAGCCGACCGTGTTGGCGATGCACTCCTTCTCGTTGTACGCGGGCACGATGACGCTGACCGGTTCGGTGACCGCCGGCCCCCAGCTGAAGCGGCGGCGGCCGCGGATCCTGGCGTGCCGGCGGGCGAGGACCAGCATCAGGGCGAAGCGCGCCAGGACGGCGACGCCGACCACGACGAGCAGCCAGAACAGGACGGGCATGGTGAACTCGGCCAGGGCCACGACCCCGATGAGGGCGCGGCCCTGCCACAACTCGGCACCGCCGGCGCGGTGGTTGGCGGTCGTGGCGCCCAGGCTCGCGGTCAGCGTCGTGAAGGTGTAGCCCTTCGCCTTCATCGTGTCGATGTACGTGCCGAGCGCCTCCACGGTCTGGGAGCGGTCGCCCCCGGCGTCGTGGAAGAGCACGGAGGCGCCCTTGCCGCTCCTCGGGGTGGCGTCGCGGACGATGCGGGCGACGCCGGGGCGCCGCCAGTCCTCGCTGTCGGTGTCGACGAAGGCGCTGATGTAGCCCTTGGTGCCGAGGTAGCGGTAGACGGGCCACATGGTGTCGTCCACGGCGTCGGGCTCGGAGGAGTACGGGGCGCGGAAGAGCGAGGTGGTGATGCCCGCGGCGCCGGCGAGCGCCAGTTGGGTCTGGGCGAGTTCGCGGTCGATCCTGGCCCTGCTCTGGTACGCCAGGTCGACGTGGGAGAAGGTGTGGACGCCGATCTCGCCGCCGGAGTCGACGATGTCGCGGATGAGCGAGGGGTACCGGGCGGCCATCTGGCCGACGACGAAGAAGGTGCCGGGCACGTCGTGTGCGCGCAGTACGGCGAGCACCTTCGCGGTCCACCTGGGGTCCGGGCCGTCGTCGAAGGTGAGCGCGATGGTCTTCGGCGGCAGGGTGTGGCTGACGGGCTCGCCGTCGGCGCCGAAGGTCAGCACGGGGCCGCCCTCGAGGACGGCGGCGGGCACCCGGTCCGAGCTCCCGGACTCGTGGACACGGCTGTCGTTGCCGATCTCCGAGTGCAGGTAGCCGTCCAGCAGCATCACGCACACCAGCACGAACAGGCCCAGCACGGCCATCACGACGCGTGGTCTGGGCACGGCCTGCCGGCCGGCCGACGCCACCTTGGTGATCGCACCGGGTGCCGCGTGCCGGGCCGTCCGCGCCATGGCCGCTCAGTCGTCCCAGCCGTCGCCGGGCACCGGGTCGCCGCCGGCGTCGCCCGGGGGGAACGCGGGGGTGTCCGGCCCGGGTGTCGCCGGGAGGGAGGCGGACGGCGACGCCGGTGCCGTGGGGGTGCGCGGGGACGTGGGGCGCGGGGAGGCGCTCGCCGTCGCGGTGGGGGCGCCCGTCCCGCCGGGAGCGGCGGAGGGGGTCGTGGAGGCCGTGACGCGGCCCCCGGTGGCGGATGGGGTCACCTCGGCGGCCGCGACAACGGTGGGCGCGGCGGCGGGGCGGGCCGCCGGTGCGGGCGCGTGAGGGGTGCCCGGGGCGCTTGCGGCACGCTCGTGGACGCCCCTGTTTCTCCCACCCGCCTCCGCCTGCGCCGAAGCGCCCCCGGGGACGTCGGCGCCCGGGATCAGGGTCGCGGGCGCGAAAGGGGTGCCTCCCGCCAAAGCCACGCCCAGCAGAACGGCATATCCCGCGCAGGCGACCCCGACGGCTGTTCCGGCGCGCCGGATAATGCGCGCCCGGCGGCCCGACGCGTCGACGAACACGGGCCCTTCCTCCGTGGACCGCCCACGGGGACACGCCCGTCGGGAGAGGGAATGCATGGCCGGAATGCTAGCAGTAAATTCCCCTCATGAATTCCATGGATTCATCGAGGAATTAATCCCATGAATGAGCCACGGACCCTTTTCTCCAATTCCGGGAAAGTGCGATCCGAAATTCCCGGGGCAGATAGTCTCTCCGTCATGATGAGCCGCACGGCACAGATGATCACCGGGCTCGTGACGGTCGCCGTCGCCGCCACGGCCGCCTCCCTCCTCGTCGGCCGGGAGCCCGCCGGATCCCCGGCTCCCCGCACGCCCGAGGGGAGGGAACCGGTGGCCGAGGTGGCCTTCACCCCGTACGTGGACGCCTCGCGCTCGACCGCGTACGACCTGGCGGGCGCGGCCCGGAGGACCGGCGCCGACGGTTTCACCCTCGGGTTCGTCACCGCGGGCGACGGCTGCGCCCCGACCTGGGACGGCCGCGACGGCATCGCCCACGGCGGCCTGGCGGGCCGGATCTCCGCGCTGCGGGCCGCCGGCGGCGACGTACGCGTCTCGTTCGGCGGCGCCGACGGCACGGAACTCGCCGGGGCGTGCGAGGACGTGGACGGACTCGTCTCCGTCTACGGCGATGTGATCGGCCGTTACCGGCTGACCGGGGTCGACTTCGACGTCGAGGGCGACGACCTCGCGGACACCGCCGCCAACACCCGCCGGGCGCGTGCCGTCGCCCGCCTCCAGAGGAACGCGGAGCGCGAGGGGCGGAGGCTGTCGGTCTCCTTCACGCTGCCCGTGATGCCGTCCGGGCTGACCCCCGAGGCCTCGGCGCTGCTCGCGGACGCCCGGCGGCAGGGGGTGCGCGTCGACGCGGTCAACATCATGGCGATGGACTACGGGGAGTCGTACACCGGCGACATGGGCCGGTACGCGATCCAGGCGGCCACCGCGGCGCACCGGCAGCTCAAGACGCTGCTGGGTCTCCCGGACACGGCGGCATGGCGGACCCTCACGGTCACGCCGATGATCGGGGTGAACGACATCGAGGGCGAGGTCTTCACCCTGCGGGACGCGGCACAACTGGCCGCATTCGCCCGCGACAAGGGGCTGGGCGGACTGTCCATGTGGTCGGCCGACCGGGACCGGGCCTGCGAGGGCGACACCATGGAGACGGCACCGACCCGTTGCAGCGGGATCGACCAGCCGTCACTGGCGTTCGCGCGGGCGCTCGCGGACGCGTGAGGGGCGGGCGGCGGAACGAGGAGCGGGCCGCCTTCGAGGAGCGCCGGCCGCGGGCGGGCGCGGGCCGCTGATCGAAGTCGCCGACGGGCGGATCGGGCGTGACGACGACCCCGGCGAGGAAGAGGAAGACGACCTGGCCGATCAGCACCGGGGCCAAAAGCGCCGCCGGTCCCGCCCCGCTCGCCTCCTCCCGGCCGCCGCTGTGCAGGTGGACCGTCAGCGCGGCCATGCCGATGCAGTGCATGGCGATGACGGCGAAGCCCAGGACAAGGCCGGCCAGGACACCGGCGAACATGCGCCGCACGGTGAGCGCCGTCCACAGCGCGACGGTGGCGGGCCGGCACGGCACACCGACCGACAGCACCGTCATCTCGCCCCGGGCAGCGCCGTGATCCGGTCCAGCGGCCCGTACGGCCCTGCCGCCAGGGCGGTGCGCAGGGCGGCGACGACCTCGGCCGGACTGCGGGTGAACGCGGCCGGCGCGACCCGCAGCACGCACAGCCCCAGCGCCTCCAGCCGGCCGCGCACGGTCCCCGGGCCGAGATCCAGGACGAGGCCGTCGCGCACCCAGTAGGCGTCGGGCGAACCCAGGAAGGCACCGTCGAGCTGGAGCGTGGGGCGCCACAGCGGTTGCCGCAGACCGGATCTGGCCACCAGGGCGCGGGCCATCGGCGCGGCGGAGGCGGCCGCACGCGGGCCGCTGTCCATGGAGTCCAGCAGGGCCGCCACGGCGGGGCGCCGGGCCAGCACCGCGCCGCCCAGTTCGGCGGCGAGCGCGCGGGCGGGCACGCCGAGCGCTATGACCAGTTCGCGCACCACCTCCAGGGCCCACTCGGGGTCGATGGACTCCCGTACGCCGTCGGCGGCCGCCCGGACCACCGGCGCCACGGGCACGCCGTCCACGGTGTCGGGCGCGGGGAGGCCACGGCCGTGGTGGACCCGCACCCAGGTGTGGGTGCGGATGCGCCGCTCGCTCGGGACGAGCACGTCCACCACCGGGAGCCCGCACGGCGGCACGGCCACACCGACCCCGTGCAGGGCGAGCCCCGCCACGCCGGTGATCATGGCCGGGACCTGCGGGTACCCGGCGAAGGCCAGGGCCGCCCTGGACCGCTGCGCGGCGGTGAGCGGACCGGTGTGGAGGACGACCACCCGGGGCAGCGGCCGCTGCCACCGGCCGCCGGGGCGGCACCACTCGCGCAGCCTGCTCTGCGGCACGCCCACCGCGGCGAGCTGGGCGACGGTGGCGACCCGGTCCTGCTCGCGGGCGAGCCGGCGGACGGCGGGGCTGAAGTCGATTCGCGTCATGCGCGCCCCATCCCCACTCCCACCGGTCAACCACCGCTTGTGACATACCTGTCGAGAACGGCCACCCTCCCGGGTGGCGGGGCGTGCGGCGGGTTGCCGTCGCCGCCCGGGAGCCTCGTGGGACCACGTCCGGGACCGGTTGTCGGTGCCCCGTCCTAGGCTGGGGAGCGTGACGCAACCGCAGACCCCCACCGCCGAGGTCGCCTGGACGGTGCTGGAGGCACCGATCGGGCCGCTGATGCTCGCCGCGACCGGGCAGGGCCTGGTCCACGTCGCCTTCCGGACGGGCGAGGACGAGGCACCCGCCGTGCTGGAGCGGATCTGCTCCCGGCTGGGCGCCGTGCCCGCGCGCAGGCCCGGGCCCGCGAGCGCCGCGGGGGCCCGGCTGGACGAGGCGATACCCCAGGTGGAGGCGTACTTCGCCGGGACGCGGCACACCTTCGACCTCGACCTCGACTGGTCGCTGACGACCGGCTTCAACCGCCGTGTGCTGCGGGAGCTGTCGGGCGGCGTCCCGTTCGGCAGCGTGGTCGGCTACCAGGACCTGGCGAACCGGGTCGGCGAGCCGGGGGCTGCCCGGGCCGTGGGGACGGCCATGGGCTCCAACCCGCTGCCCGTCGTCGTCCCGTGCCACCGGGTGCTGGAAAGCGACGGGGGCATCGGCGGCTTCGGCGGGGGCCTGCGCATGCTCGACATCAAGCGCTCGCTGCTGGCCCTGGAGGGTGTGCTGCCGGAGCCGCTGTTCTGACGCATTGTCAACATCGCTGCGGGCGGCGGCGTCGCAGCGACGGATGACACCGGCGGGGGGCCGGGGAGGGGTGGAGAAATGGACGAATCGACTTTCCGCATCAGCGAGGGCGCGCCGGACTCACCGGTGCTCCTCCACGTTCCGCACAGCGCCCGCGCCGTGCCCGGGCACGTCCGCGGGCGCATCCTCCTGGACGACGCCGCGCTGGCGGCCGAGCTCGACCACATGACGGACGCGCACACCGACCTGATCGCCGCGCGCGTCGCGGCGCGGACCGGGGCCTGGCAGTTCACCAACCTCCTGTCGCGGCTGGTGGTCGACCCCGAGCGGTTCCCGGACGAGCGGGAGGAGATGCGCGCCGTCGGCATGGGCGCCGTCTACACCCGCACCTCGCACGGGGCGCCGCTGCGCAAGGACGACCCGCGGCACGAACGGGCCCTGCTGGAGACCTACTTCGAGCCGTACGCGGCCGCCATGACGGCTGCCGTCCAGGACCGGCTGGCGGCCACCGGCCGGGCGGTCGTCATCGACGTGCACTCCTACCCCGGCACGCCGCTCCCCTACGAACTGCACGGCGACGGGCCCCGCCCCGCCGTCTGCCTGGGCACCGACCCCTTCCACACCCCGGCCTGGCTGCTGGACGCCGCCCGCGAGGCCTTCGCGCCCTGCGGCGAGCTCGGCCTCGACTCGCCGTTCGCCGGCACCTATGTGCCGTTGAAGCACTACGGCGAGGTCCGCGAGGTGTCGGCGCTGATGGTCGAGATACGCCGGGACGGGTACATGACGGAGCCCGGAGGCGCCCCGGGCGAGGGGCTCGACCGGCTCGGTGACGCCCTGGCCGCCCTCGTCGCCGCCGTGGGGACGGGCGGCGGCACCCGCTGACGGCCCGGGGGCCGCCGGGATCAGCCGATGCGGAAGCCGGTGAACTCCACCAGGCCGCGGTCGCCCGTACCGCCGTTCCCCGCGGTCATGAAGAGCCCCACGTCCTGCGTCCGGGCCGCCGCCGGGACGGTCACGGTCGCCACCTTCCGCCAGGTCGTCCCGTCGTCGGTGCTGCACTCCCCCGTGTAGGCGCGGCCCCGGCGGCGCAGCCTCAGCAGCACCGGGGCCCGCACACCGGCGAGCCGCCGGTAGCGGTTCAACTGCCCGCCGCCGTCGGAGTCGTACGACAGCGTCACCCCGTGGCCGGGGCTCACCGCCAGGTTCAGGAAGCCGGGGGCGGCCGGATCGTCGAGGTCGTCGCGGACGACGATGCCCGCCCGCGCCCACGCGGCGGTCTCGGCCTGGCTGTCGACCCGGGTGGTGACCGTCCCGCCGTCCCGCAGCGCGCCGCGCCGCAGGAGCGCCGCGAACTCGGCGGTGCCCTTCCACAGGTCGCGCCCGGCGCCGTCGATGGCGAAGCGGTCGCCGAGCTGCCCGAAGACGGCGCCGGTGCCGTCGACGGTGCGGTACGCACGCTCCAGCGGGCCCGCGACGTACAGGTCCCCCGTGGCGACCGCGGGCACCCGCGCGCCGCCCGGCACCGGCTCGTACGCGGCGCGCGCCTCGTACCGCAGCGGCGACAGCGGCCGCTCGGGACGTGCGTCGGGCGCGGTGACGTGCCAGGTCGCACGGCCGGTGCCACCGGCCGCCACGCGCGGCAACGACAGCGCCCCGCGCGGTGCGGCCCGTACCCCGTCCGTGGTCAGGGAGAAACCCACCGTGCCGGTGGGGGCGAGCCCGTTGGTGTTGGTGAACTCCGCGGTGACCAGTGCCCGGCCGCCCGGCCGCAGCGCCGCGGGCTCCGCGGTCACCGTCAGCGTTCCCTGGTAGGGGGCCGCGGCGAGGATCTCGTGGGCGCGCCGGGCGAGCGTGTGGGCGTCGCCGGTGGGCCGGGTGGGGTAGCTCCCGGTGCGCTTCGTCCAGGGCTCCTCCGCCCGGTACCAGTCGACGGCCCGCGGTGTACGGCGGGTGGTGAGGGCCGCGGCGCACTCGTCGAGGAAGGTTCGCCAGCGCGGCAGGTAGAAGTCCGCGACCAGGCCGTTCCAGTCCCGGTTGGCGTACTCGTGCAGAGACACCGAGGTCGCGCGCCCGCCCCAGGTGGTGGTCAGCACCCGTGCGGTGCGCTCGAGTCCGGCGCGCCGCGCGTCCGTCCCTCCCCAGGCCCGGGCCTCCGCGAGCCAGGGGCCGAGCAGGAACGCCCGGTGGCCGCCGGCGACCTCGTCGGCCAGCCGCATCAGCCGCAGCCACAGCTCCGACAGCTGACGGAAGACCGCCTCGTCGCCGCGCGCGAACGCGGCCCGCAGCTGGGGCAGCAGCTGCCGGCTGCGGTTGGCGACGGCCTGCCGGGCGACGTCGGTCAGGTCGTAGCGGTAGGCGTCCCGGCCGCGCGCCCCCGCGGACACCGCCAGCAGTGCGGTGAACGCCGCGTCGAAGGCGGCGGGATCGTAGGTGAGGGTGTTCGGCGCGTACACGCTGCCGGAGTCGGCGGTCAGCGAGGGACGGGCGGTGAAGAGGCTGTCGTGGGCGTCGGCGCGCTCCAGGGCGTCGTGGCGGTAGGCGGTGCGGCGCAGTGCCTGCCAGGCGACGCGGGCCTGGCCGTCCGCGGCGCCGTAGCGGGTCCGCGCGTAGGTGTCGAACCAGGTAGGCAGGTCCACCCGCCGCTCGTGCCAGGGCAGTTCGCAGAACAGCTCGAAGGCGGCGGGGTCGCGCTCGGCGGCCTCCGGCAGGTAACAGGTGCCGGCCAGGGCGCTGCCGGGCTTGTCCCGCCAGCTGAAGAATCGGTCCGCCCACACATGGGTCTTCGCGCCGATCGTCGTCCGGCCGCCGAAGTTGGGGATGGAACCGAAGGCGTACGGGGTGCCCGCCCAGTCCCGCTCGCGGTCGGTGACTGAGGCGAAGCGGTCGGAGACACCGTCCACGACGAGCATCCGCTCCTTGTCGACGGCTCCCAGCAGGTCGGCCCGCGGGTTCTTCTCCCAGCCGAGGATCACCCAGGTCGCGCGGGGGTGCGCCGCGCGCAGCGCCGCCTGCACGCCGCGGGCGGCCGCGGGCACGGGCACACCGCCCGCGGTGCCGCCCTCGTGGAGCAGGTCCATCTTGAAGTACGCGGCCTCACCGAACACCTCCTTCTGATGACGGTAGAAGGAGGCGGCCACGGCGGCGAAGGCGCCGGTACGCGGGTCGAGCCAGTCCGGGCGGGCGAATCCGTGCCAGGTGCCCTGGGGGACGACGCGCGCCCCCGCGTTGCGACCGGCGAAGCCGTCCGGGACGGTGCCGAAGTAACCCGGCAGCACCGGGGCCATGCCCAGCTCCCGCAGCCGCGCGGTGATCCTGCGGCCCAGCGTGGCGCGCGCGTCGACGATGCCCGCGGTCAGCGGGCCGCCGTATCCGGAGAGGTTCTGCAGCAGCCACCACGGCTGGTGGGACGGCGCCGGCAGCCAGGCCAGGGCTTCCTTGTCGGAGTAGCCGAACTCGCGCAGTACGCGCCGGTACACGGCCTCGGCACCGGCCACCACCAGCACTTCGTTGCAGCCGTGCAGGGCCAGGACGTCGATGAAGCGCTCCCAGCGCGACCAGTCGGCGTAGGGGGCGGTGTAACCGTCGTTGGTGTCGTTGAGGACGAAGCGGTGCGGCACGGTGGCGCGCCGGGTGATGCCGCCCGGCGGCGGCGCGGGGAGTGTCGCGGGCAGGGCGTCCAGGCTGTCGCCCACCCAGGAGACGCCCACGCCGCACACGTGCTTGAGGTACCAGCGCACGCCGCACAGCAGTGTGGCCGGGGAGGTCCCGGCCACTTCGACCCGGCCGCGCGCGCCGGCGATCCGGAAGCGGTCGGAGCGTTCGCCGTCCTTGCCGCCGTTCCCCCGGTCCAGTGCGACGAGCCGGAACTGCCCCGCGTGCCGCGGCAGCAGGCGGGTCAGCGCGGCCTGCGCGGGAGCGGTGTCAAAGGAGACGGCCGTCGCCGCGGCCGCCGCCCCCGCCGGGAACACCGCACCCGCCGCGGTCGCGGCGGCGGAACCCAGCAGCATCCGCCTGGTCACTCGAGTCACAGCCGGCTCCCGACAGTTGGGGCTGCGTCAGAACGCGTGCCCCGGAACCGTAACGGGAGGGACGATACGGATCAATGTGACGCGAGGGGTGTTCGTCGCAAAACCGGGCGAACTACCCACCCTGGCTCACGCCGGGCCGGGGAACCGGGCCGCCTGAAGGTAGTCGGGCTTGGGGTCGAGCGCCGCCGCCAGCCGGAAGTGCCGCAGCGCCTCGCCGGAGCGTCCCGAACGCTCCAGGGTCCGGCCGAGGGCGAAGTGCGCGTACGCGTTGTCCGGCTCGCGCTCCAGGACGACCTGGAACTCCAGCTCGGCCGGGCGCAGCTGCGCGGCCAGGAAGAAGGCCCGTGCGCGCAGCAGACGCGCGGCAGTGTTCTCCGGGTGGGCGGCGATGACCGAGTCCAGCAGCTTCACCGCCCCACGGGCGTCGCGGGCCGCCAGCAACTGCTCCGCCGCGCGGAAGTCGATGACGTGGTTCTCGGGGCTCTGCTCGGGCACAGCCGCCTCCTTCCCCGGGCATTCAACAGGTGACAACTACCCAACATCACCATCCGCATATGCATTCCCCAGGGGAACACCGCGGAGGGTGCTCAGGCCTCCTCGTCCGCCGGACGCCCTTCGGCCGGCACCACGGGCCCCTCGTTGCCCTTCGCGGCCTCCAGAGCCACCGGCGCCGCGGCGTCGACCTCGGCGACGGGCCGCGCGGGCTCCGCGACCGGCGCGGGAACCAGGGCAGGTGCGGGGGCAGGCGCAGATGCGGGAGCAGGCGCAGGCGCAGGAAGCGGGGCCGGTTCGGCGGCCGGGCGTTCGGCTCCGGACGCCCGCTCGAAGAAGCGCAGCATCTCCACCGGGAACGGCATGACCAGCGTCGAGTTCTTCTCCGCGGCCACCTCCACGACCGTCTGCAGCAGACGCAGCTGCATCGCGGCCGGAGTGCCGTCCATCGCGGACGCGGCCTGCGCCAGCTTCTGCGAGGCCTGCAGCTCACCGTCGGCGGTGATGATGCGCGCCCGGCGCTCACGGTCCGCCTCGGCCTGCCGCGCCATCGACCGCTTCATCGACTCCGGCAGGGCCACGTCCTTGATCTCCACCCGGTCGATGTGGATGCCCCACTCGACGGCCGGCGTGGCCAGCATCAGCTCCAGGCCCTCGTTCATGGCCTCGCGCCCCGACAGCAGGTCGTCCAGCTCGCTCTTGCCGATCACCGAGCGCAGCGACGTCTGGGCCACCTGCAACATCGCGAACTGGTAGTTCTGCACGTCCACCGTGGCCTTGATCGGGTCGATCACCCGGAAGTACAGCACGGCGTCCACCCGCACCGAGACGTTGTCCCGGGTGATGCCCTCCTGCGAGGGCACCGGCATGGTCACCACCTGCATGTTGACCTTGGTCATCCGGTCCATCAACGGCACCAGCAGACGCGGCCCCGGCTGCTTGGCCTGCGGCCGCACCCGCCCGAAGCGGTAGACCACACCCCGCTCGTACTGCCTGATCACCCGGAAACTGCTCTTGAGACCACCAAGACCCAGCACCACGACGGCGATTCCGATCGCGGCCCACACGGCTTCCATCCCCATCCCCCTCCTGTCCACGGCGCAGCGACGCTACTGCCCCATGGACGCGCCCGGAGAGGGTTCCGGATCAGCTCTTGACGATCTTTTGACGCAACTGCTCCCACACCTGCCGGACCTGGGGCTCCAGCGCCTCCAGCGGCCCGTCGTTGTCGATCACCATGTCGGCGATCGCCAGCCGCTGTTCCCGGGTCGCCTGGGCGGCCATCCGGGCCCGGGCGTCCTCCTCGGCCATGCCCCGCAGCCGCACCAGCCGGTCCAGCTGGGTCTCCGGGGCGGCGTCCACCACCACGACCACGTCGTACAGCGGCGCGAGGGCGTTCTCCGTCAGCAGCGGCACGTCGTGCACGACCAGGGCGTCCGGGCCCGCGGCCTGCTCCAGCGCGGCCGAACGGTCCCGGACCAGGGGGTGGACGATCGCGTTCAGCGCCCGCAGTCGCTCGGGGTCGGAGAAGACGATCGCGCCCAGCTTCGGCCGGTCCAGGGACCCGTCGGCGGCCAGCACCCCCTCGCCGAACTCCGCGACCACGGCCGCCAGCCCGGGTGTGCCCGGCTCGACCACCTCACGTGCGATCCGGTCGGCGTCGACCAGCACCGCCCCGTACGAGGCCAGCAGCCGCGACACCTCGCTCTTGCCCGCCCCGATCCCGCCCGTCAGCCCCACTTTGACCATGGCGCGAGACTACCGGTGCCCCCGCACACCAACGAGCCCGGTCGGTCAGGAGCCGTCGTCCTCGCGGTCGGCGAGGAAACGCTCGAACTCCGCCGCCAGGTCCTCCGCCGACGGCAGTTCGACCGGCTCGGCGATCAGGTTCTGACGGCTGCTGCCGCCCGCCAGCGCGTCGTACTGGTTCTCCAGACCCTGCACCACCGCGACCAGCTCCGCGTCGCCGTCGGCGACCTGCCGGTCGATCTCGGCGCGCACGGTGTGCGCCTCCATCCGCAGTGCGTGCGCCACCTGCGGCAGCACCAGGCCGGTGGCGGCCGTCAGCGTCTCCACCACCGCCAGCGCGGAGTCCGGGTAACCGGAACGCGCCAGGTAGTGCGGTACGTGGGCGGCGACACCCAGCACGTCACGGCCCGCCTCCGCCAGCCGGTACTCGATCAGCGACTCGGCACTGCCCGGAACCTGCGCCTCGTCGAACCAGGCGCGGTGGCCCGGCACCAGGTCCAGCCGGTTGCCATGTGGTGTCAGCCCCACCGGACGGGTGTGCGGAACGCCCATGGGGATGCCGTGGAAGTTGAACGCCAGCCGCACACCGAGCCGCTCCACGATCTCCACCACCGCCGCCGCGAAACGCTCCCACTCGATGTCCGGCTCCTGGCCCGACAGCAGCAGGAACGGCGAACCCGTGCTGTCCCGGACCAGCCGCAGCGCGATCTCCGGCGCCTCGTACCCCGTCCAGCGGTCCCGCTGGAAGGTCATCAGCGGACGGCGCGCCCGGTAGTCCACCAGCCGGTCGGCGTCGAAACGCGCCACCAGCCGGTGCTCCTGCCGTTCCAGCAGCTCCTCGACGACCTGGCTGCCGGTCTCCCCGGCGTCGATGTAGCCGTCGAAGTGGTACAGCAGCACGGGTCCGGTCTCACCGAACGCCTCGTCGACCGCCTCTGCCCCGCCCGGCTCGTATGCGTACAGCCCCTGCGGATCCAGCACTGCGCACCCTTCCTTCGGTCTTCGTCAACTCTCGGTGCAACGGACCGTACAGCCCGCGCATTCCCGTCCGGACCCGGCGAACGCGGAAGGACCCGCCCTCCAGGGGAGAGCGGGTCCTTCCGTGGTGCGTGGGCGGTACGCCCTGCGATCAGCTCTGGCCGCCGGCCAGCTTCTCGCGGAGCGCGGCCAGCGCCTCGTCCGACGCGAGGGCGCCGGACTGGTCACCGGACTCCGAGGAGTACGAGCCACCGGTCGGGCCGGCCGGAGCCGCCTCGCCGGCCGCGGCCGCAGCCTCGGCGTCCGCCTCGCGGGACTTGATGACCTGCGCCTGGTGCTGCTCGAAGCGGGTCTGCGCCTCGGCGTACTGGCGCTCCCACTCCTCGCGCTGCTTCTCGTAGCCCTCGAGCCAGTCGTTGGCCTCGGGGTCGAAGCCCTCGGGGTAGATGTAGTTGCCCTGGTCGTCGTAGGACGCGGCCATGCCGTACAGGGTCGGGTCGAACTCGACCGAGGCCGGGTCGGCACCGAAGGACTCGTTGGCCTGCTTCAGCGAGAGGCTGATGCGACGGCGCTCGAGGTCGATGTCGATGACCTTGACGAAGATCTCGTCGTTGACCTGGACGACCTGCTCCGGGATCTCCACGTGGCGCTCGGCCAGCTCGGAGATGTGGACCAGACCCTCGATGCCCTCGTCCACGCGGACGAACGCACCGAACGGCACCAGCTTGGTGACCTTGCCGGGGACGACCTGGCCGATCTGGTGGGTCCGGGCGAACTGCTGCCACGGGTCTTCCTGGGTCGCCTTCAGCGACAGGGAGACACGCTCGCGGTCCATGTCGACGTCCAGGACCTCGACCGTGACCTCCTGGCCGACCTCGACGACCTCGGAGGGGTGGTCGATGTGCTTCCAGGACAGCTCGGACACGTGCACGAGGCCGTCCACGCCACCCAGGTCCACGAAGGCACCGAAGTTGACGATGGAGGAGACGACGCCGGAGCGCACCTGACCCTTCTGGAGGGTGGTGAGGAAGGTCTGGCGGACCTCGCTCTGGGTCTGCTCCAGCCAGGCACGACGGGACAGGACCACGTTGTTGCGGTTCTTGTCCAGCTCGATGATCTTGGCCTCGAGCTCCTTGCCGACGTACGGCTGGAGGTCGCGGACACGGCGCATCTCGACCAGGGAGGCGGGGAGGAAGCCACGGAGGCCGATGTCGAGGATGAGACCACCCTTGACGACCTCGATGACGGTACCGGTGACGATGCCGTCCTCTTCCTTGATCTTCTCGATCGTGCCCCAGGCGCGCTCGTACTGGGCGCGCTTCTTGGACAGGATCAGACGACCCTCCTTGTCCTCCTTCTGGAGGACCAGGGCCTCGATCTCGTCGCCCACGGCGACGACCTCGTTGGGGTCGACGTCGTGCTTGATCGAAAGCTCGCGCGAGGGGATGACACCCTCGGTCTTGTAACCGATGTCGAGCAGGACCTCGTCCCGGTCGACCTTCACGATGACGCCGTCGACGATGTCGCCGTCGTTGAAGTACTTGATCGTCTCGTCGATCGCGGCGAGGAAGGCTTCCTCGGAACCGATGTCGTTGACCGCCACCTGCGGGGTGGTACGAGGGGCCTGGGCCTCGGTGCTGCTCGTCATTAGGAAAAGGGCTCCGGTACGGACATGAAGTCGTAGGTACTGCTACGCCGTAAGCCCGTTTCGCTCCTGCCGATTCCGGACAGCCCGCAAGGCCGAGAGGTTTACAACAGATGTGAGCGCAGCCTGCTCCGTCCGAGGCGCGCAGGCTCGCAGCGCAACTTGTAGCATACGGGGGCAGCCGGGCACGGTCAATGCACGAAGAGCACACCACGGGCGTAACACCCCGTACCGGGCACTGGTACATGGACGTGCAGCGGCGGCACCGCAGCCACAGGTCACCACAGAGGGTACGACGACCAGCGCAATGATCCAAGCACCGGCCCCCCGGCCCTTCCCCGAAGAACCCGAGGCCACGCGCCGTGTCGCAGGCGCCACGGAGAGCAGCCGAGCCAACCGCGGATGGTGGGACCGCAACGCCGACGAGTACCAGAGCGACCACGGCGAGTTCCTCGGCGACGCCGATTTCGTCTGGGGCCCGGAAGGAGCAACCGAGGACGAGCTCCACCTCCTCGGACCCGCCGCCGGACTGAAGGGCGCCGCCGTCCTGGAGATCGGCGCCGGCGCCGCCCAGTGCTCCCGCTGGCTCGCCGCGCACGGCGCCCGGCCCGTCGCACTCGACCTCTCCCACCGCCAGCTCCAGCACGCCCGCCGCATCGACGACGCGCGCGCCGCCGCCTCCCCCGCCACCACCGTCCCCGCCTTCCCGGCCTTCCCGGCCTTCCCGCTCATCCAGGCCGACGCCGGCGCCCTCCCCTTCGCCGACGCCTCCTTCGACCACGCCTGTTCCGCCTACGGCGCCCTCCCCTTCATCGCCGACACCGCCCACGTCATGCGCGAGGTCCGGCGCGTCCTGCGCCCCGGCGGCCGCTGGGTCTTCTCCGTCACCCACCCCATCCGCTGGGCCTTCCCCGACGAACCCGGCCCCGAGGGACTCACCGCCTCCGCCTCCTACTTCGACCGCACCCCCTACGTCGAACAGGACGAGACCGGGCACGCCGTCTACGTCGAGCACCACCGCACCCTCGGCGACCGCGTCCGCGAACTCAGCGCAGCCGGCTTCCACCTCGTCGACCTCGTCGAACCCGAGTGGCCCGCCTGGAACACCGCGGAATGGGGCGGCTGGTCGCCGCTGCGCGGCCGCGTCGTCCCCGGCACCGCGATCTTCGTCTGCGTCGCCCCGTGACCCCCCGCCCCGCGCGGCTCCGGGAGGACGCCCTCGCCGCCCTCCCGGTGCGCTCCGCCCTGCCCGCCCTCCACGACGCGCTGGAGGGCCACGGCTGCGCCGTCCTGGCCGCCCCGCCCGGCACCGGCAAGACCACCCTCGTCCCGCTCGCCCTCGCCGGACTCCTCGACGACCGGCCCGAACGGACCGTCGTCGTCGCCGAACCACGCCGCATGGCCGCCAAGGCCGCCGCCCGCCGCATGGCCTGGCTCCTCGGCGAGGAACCGGGCGGCCGCGTCGGCCACACCGTGCGCGGCGACCGCAAGGTCTCCCCCCGCACCGTCGTCGAGGTCGTCACCACCGGCGTCCTCCTCCAGCGCCTCCAGCGCGACCAGGAGCTCGCCGGCACCACCACCGTCCTCCTCGACGAGTGCCACGAACGCCACCTCGACGCCGACACCGCCATGGCCTTCCTGCTCGACGTGCGCGCCGCCCTCCGCCCCGACCTGCGCATCGTCGCCGCCTCAGCCACCACCGACGCCGACGCCTGGTCCCGGCTGCTCGGCGACGCACCCGTCGTCCACGCCCGGGGACACATGCACCCCGTGGCCGTCACCCACGCACCCCCACCGCACGGCATCCGGCCGCCCCACGGCATGCGCGTCGACCCCGCCTTCCTCGACCACGTCGCCGGCACCGTCCGCACCGCGCTGCGCACCGACGACGGCGACGTCCTGTGCTTCCTCCCCGGCACCGGCGAGATCGCGCGCGTCGCCGGCCTGCTCGACGGCACGAACGCCGAGATCCTCCAACTCCACGGCCAGGCACCCGCCGCCGTCCAGGACGCCGTGCTCCGCGGCGGCGACGGCACCCGGCGCCGCGTCGTCCTCGCCACCTCCGTCGCCGAATCCAGCCTCACCGTCCCCGGCGTCCGCGTCGTCGTCGACTCCGGACTCGCCCGCGAACCCCGCACCGACCACGCCCGCGGGCTCGGCTCCCTCACCACCGTCCGGGCCTCCCTCGCCACCGCCGCCCAGCGCGCCGGACGCGCCGGACGCGAAGCCCCCGGCACCGCCTACCGCTGCTGGAACAAGGCCGAGGACACCGGCCGCCCCCGCTTCCCCTCCCCCGAGATCGCCGTCGCCGACCTCACCCCCTTCGCCCTCCAGGCCGCCGCATGGGGCGACGCCGACGCCACCGGGCTCGCCCTCCTCGACCCGCCCCCGCCCGGCGCCCTCGCCGCCGCCCACGACGTCCTCACCGCGATCGGCGCCCTCCGCCCCGACGGCCGCACCACCGACCGCGGCGACCGCATGGCCCGCATCGGCCTCCACCCCCGCCTCGCCCGTGCCCTCCTCGACGGCGCCCCCCGCACCGGCACCCGCCGCGCCGCCGACATCGTCGCCCTGCTCTCCGAGCAACCCCCGCGCGACCACGGCGACGACCTCGCCGCCGCCTGGCGCACCGCCCGCCGCGCACACGACGCCCACGCCGACCGCTGGCGCCGCGAGGCCCGCCGCCTGGCCGCCGCGGCCCCCGACCACCCCGCCACCGCGCTCACCGACGACACCGCCGCCGGGCTCCTCACCGCACTCGCCTTCCCCGAACGCGTCGCCCGCCGCCGCGGAGGCACCGGGGCCGGCTCTGGCTCTGGCTCTGGCTCTGGCTCTGGCTCTGGCTCTGGCTACCTGATGGCCTCCGGCACCGCCGCCGACCTCGCCGACGGCACCCGCCTCGGCACCCCCCAGTGGCTCGCCGTCGCCGTCGCCGACCGCCCCGCCGGCTCACCCTCCGCCCGCGTACGCCTCGCCGCCGTCATCGACGAGGACACCGCCCGCACCGCAGCCGCGCCCCTGCTCACCGAGACCGACGAGGTCACCTGGACCGACGGCGACGTCACCGCCCACCACGCCGCCCGCCTCGGCGCGATCACCCTCGCCACCCGCCCCCTCCCCGACCCCGATCCCGACCGGCTGCGCACCGCACTCCTCGACGGCCTCCGCCGCGAAGGACCCCGCCTGCTGAAGTGGACCCGCGACGCCGACACCCTGCGCCTGCGCCTCGCCTTCCTCCACCGCGAGATCGGCGCCCCCTGGCCCGACGTCTCCGACGAGGCCCTGATCTCCCGCGCCGACGAGTGGCTCGCCCCCGAACTGGCCACCGCCCGCCGCCGAGCCGACCTCGCCCGCGTCGACGCCGGCACCGCCCTGGGCCGCCTCCTGCCCTGGGCCACCGGCGACGCCGCCCGTCTCGACGAACTCGCCCCGGAACGCCTGGAGATCCCCTCCGGCTCCAAGGTCCGCGTCTCCTACGACGACGACCGCCCCGTCCTCGCCGCCAAGCTCCAGGAGCTCTTCGGCTGGACCACCACCCCCCGCATCGCCGGGGGCCGCGTCCCCCTCCTCGTCCACCTGCTCTCCCCCGCGGGCCGCCCCGCCGCCGTCACCGGCGACCTCGCCTCCTTCTGGCGCGACGGCTACCGCGCGGTGCGCGCCGAACTCCGCGGCCGCTACCCCAAGCACCCCTGGCCCGAGGACCCCACGACGGCGGTCGCCACCCGGCACACCAAGGCCCGGCTCAATGCTTCGGACCGATGAAGCGGTCCATGAGCGCGACGGCCTCCCGGCGGGCGACGGAGATATTGCAGGCGTTGGCCTGCCGCCAGGCGACGCCGAGGGCGTCGAGGGTGTCGAGGGTGTCGGTGCACAGCCGCCGGATGTCGTCGGACCTGTTGGTGAAGAAGTAGCGCGGGTACTCGTAGTGCCCGGTCTCGCCGGCCGCGGTGCGCGTGATCCGGTTCACGACCCGGCTCCCGTCCGAATGGATGAGCCAGCGCAGGAAGTCCCAGGGCCGCTCGTCGACGACGGCCTGCTGCCAGGGCTCCAGGGCGATGCGGCGCTCGTGCTTCCTGCCGGGTCCGTGCTGGGGGAAGAGGCAGGGCCAGTGATCGCTGTACGAGGTGACCATGGTGCAGCCCTGGGAGTGGACGCGGCACACGGAGTTCCCGGGCCGGACGGCCTTCATGGCCACCTCGCACGCGTCGATCAGGCCGGGCCAGGCGTCCGCGCACACGATGCGCAGGGCGTGGCCGCCGCGCGGCTGCGGGCTGATGCAGCCGTCGCCGAGGTAGAGCCCGAGCAGATAGGCGTAGGCGGGGCCGGAGGCCCGGCCTACGCAGTCCGTGCCGCTCCGCCTGGGTTCGACGCGGGTGCGCCAGTCGCGGATGGCGGAACGGGACACGCCGGTCATCCGGCTCACGGAGTTGAGGCTCCGTCCCTCGGCGAGGAGCGCGAGGGCCCGGCGGCGCATTTCCAGGTCGTACACACGCACGACTTTGGCGTGATTCCAGCCACGCATGGCCGGGAATCCACCGCCGCTCACTCGACTCAGTGAAGATCACCCTGAGTGATAAACGCCTTGAATTTGAAGGCAGAGTACCCCGGGTGGGATTCGAACCCACGCTATATGGTGTTTGAGACCATTGCCTCTACCGCTGGGCTACCGGGGCTCCCTTTGAAGCGAAGGCTAGCGTATACCCTCCGTGTCCTAAACATACCGGAGATAGGTAGGCTCTTGGGGCAGCACCTGCCCTGGAACGAGGAGTCCCGTGAGCGCCGCCGAGCCCGTTGACGAGCAGTCGCACGTACCGCCGCAGACCACCCGCGTGGTGATCGCCGAGGACGAGGCTCTGATCAGGCTGGACCTGAAAGAGATGCTCGAGGAGGAGGGCTACTCCGTCGTCGGTGAGGCGGGGGACGGCGAGACGGCCGTGAAGCTCGCCGAGGAGCTGCGGCCGGACCTGGTGATCCTGGATGTGAAGATGCCCGTGCTGGACGGGATCTCCGCCGCGGAGCGGATCGCCAAGGAGAAGATCGCGCCGGTGCTGATGCTCACCGCCTTCTCGCAGCGCGAGCTGGTGGAGCGGGCCCGGGACGCGGGTGCCATGGCGTATCTGGTGAAGCCGTTCAGCAAGAGCGACGTCGTGCCGGCCATCGAGATGGCGGTGTCGCGCTTCACGGAGCTGCGGGCGCTGGAGGCGGAGGTCGCGGACCTGAGCCTGCGGCTGGAGACGCGGAAGCTGGTGGACCGGGCGAAGAGCGTCCTGCAGACGAAGTACGGGCTGTCGGAGCCGGCCGCGTTCCGGTGGATCCAGAAGACGTCGATGGACCGCCGCATGACGATGCAGGCGGTGGCGCAGGCCGTGCTGGACGAGGTGGACGGCGGCGTCAAGTAGCGCCGCCTGGGGCCCGGTTGGGGCCGGCGGCCGGTTCAGGCCGAGTGGTCGGGCCAGTCGCGCCGTGGCAAGGGGATGTCCGATGCGGGCATCCCTTTGTCGTTGGTGACGGCGAGGTGGTCGACGGCGGCGTCGCGGGGGATGTCGAACCAGAGGTCGTACTGGGCGCTGTCGTGGGCGCCGATGTCGATCGTGAGCGGCTGGCGCTTGATCTGCATGGCCTCCCAGTCCATGGAGTGCCTGCTGCCGTCGGCGAGGACGAGCCGGTGGAGGTCGTTGTCGAGGCGCGCGCTGACGGAGTCGTCGACGGTGACGCCGACGCGGACGCGGCAGAGGCGGCCTTTGGCGGGGTGCTCCGCGTGGGTGCCGACGATGACGGCGATGCCGCAACGCAGGGCGAGGGCGCGGAATTCGAGGTTCCCCGCCTTGACGGCGGGTGCGTCGAGGGGAATTTCGAGCTGGCGGAGGGGTTGGCCGGTCGCGGCCGGGGAAGGGTGGGGCCATATCGCGGCGGCGGTGAGGGCCGCTAGCGTGGCTCCGGCGAGTGCTCCGGCCAGGGCGGTCACGACGGGCCGGCGGGCCGGCCGTCGCGCAAGGCCGCCAAATCGGACCTTTGTCTGCATCTCTCCCCCTCTGGTCGTCCGGTTACCGGTAAGGACCGTTCTGTTTCCGGCACATGACCCAGGTCACCGTCCGATCACATATCTTCCTACGACCTATCTGTGTGCCTGATCAGCGGATTACATTCCCGCCAACCCGCGTGATGTTCACGCGGTCGCAATCCGGAGGGCCTACGGCCCGCCGACTCGTAATCTCATTGGGCGGCTCCAGGGGGTCGTAGTGCTCAACAACAAGTTCGTCAAGTTCGCTATCCCGGTGGCAGTTGGCGCTCTCGCGCTCACCGCGTGCGGTGGCGGCAAGGACGACGGCGGCAAGAGCGGCGGCAAGCCGACGTTCTCCATCGGCTTCCAGGGTCCGCTGTCCGGCGACAACAGCGCGCTGGGCATCAACGAGGACAACGGCCTGAAGCTGGCCGTCGAAGAGGCCAACAAGAAGGGCGACCTGCCCTTCACGCTGAAGGTCGTGGACGGCGACGACCAGGGCCTGCCGGACCAGTCGCCCGCCGCCGCTCAGAAGCTGATCGGTGACACCAGCGTCGTCGCCGTCGTCGGCCCCGCGTTCTCGGGCCCGACGAAGGCCGCGGGCGGGCTGTACGCCCAGGCGCAGCTCGCCGCGGTGACGCCGTCGGCAACGAACCCGGACCTGACGAACCAGGGCTTCACCTCGTTCCTGCGCGGTGCGCCGAACGACAACGAGCAGGGTGCCGGCATGGCCGAGTACCTGTCGAAGAAGGAGAAGGCCAAGAAGGTCTTCGTCATCGACGACAAGAGCGAGTACGGCGTCGGTCTGTCGAAGGTCGCGATCGACAGCCTGAAGGCCGCGGGCGTCACGGTGGAGACGGACTCCGTCCCGGCGAAGACCCCGGACTACACCGCTGCCGCGACGAAGGTCGTCAACTCCAAGGCCGACGCGCTGATCTACGCGGGTTACTACGCGGACCTGGCGCCGTTCGCCAAGAAGCTGGCCGACGGCGGCTTCAAGGGCATCGGCATCTCGGGTGACGGCTCCAACGACGCGAAGTTCGTGGAGCTGGCCGGCGCCGCGGCCGACAACTGGTTCCTGACCTGCCCGTGCACCGACGCCACGAAGAACGAGAGCACCAAGGCGTTCACCGAGGCGTACACCGCGAAGTTCAACACGCCTCCGGGCACCTACTCGGCCGAGTCGTACGACATCGCGAACCTGATCATCTCCGAGATGAAGAAGCTCGGCAAGGACGTCACGCGCGACAAGCTGCTGGCGGCCCTGAAGGGTGTCAACTACAAGGGCCTGACCAAGGAGTTCGCCTTCGACGACAAGGGTGAGCTGAAGGTCAAGAACGTGTACCTGTACCAGGTCGCCGACGGCAAGATCGGCTACCTGGGTGACGTGGCCACCCTCAGCGCCAGCTGACCCGGCAACTGACACCTGAGGTGGGGGGTGGGGGGCGCGGCACGGATTCCGGCCGCCGCCCCGCGCTCCCCATCGCTGTGTCGGACGCGTTTTCGCCGCCCTTCACCGGCTTCAGCAAGGATTCCCACGCACGATGAATCTCTTCCACAACTTCTGGGACTACTTCATCCCAGGCTTGACGACGGGGTCCATGTACGCCGTCATCGCGATCGGGTACACCCTGGTCTACGGCGTGCTCCAGCTCATCAACTTCGCCCACAGCGAGGTCTTCATGATGGGCGGCTTCGGTTCGCTCGTCGTGCTCTCCGAGCTCGCCCCGCAGTCCCCGCACGGGTTCACCTCCGTCGTCTGGGTGATCGTCGGCATGATCGCCGGCGCCCTGGTCGGAGCGCTGACCGCGTTCGGGCTGGAGAAGGCGGCGTACAAGCCGCTGCGCAAGCGGAACGCCCCCAAGCTGGTCTTCCTGATCAGCGCCATCGGCGCGTCGTTCTTCCTGTACAACCTGGCGGGCAAGCTGTGGGGCCGCAACCCCGTGCCGATGCCGGAGCTGTACACCAACGGTGAGGTCTTCAGCGTCTTCGGCACCCCGGTGAAGATCACTCAGCTGATCATCATCGGTTCCGCGGTCGCGATGATGATCGGTCTGGACCTGGTGGTCAACCGCACGAAGATGGGTGCGGGCATCCGGGCCGTGGCGCAGGACGCCGAGACGGCGGGTCTGATGGGTGTCGACATCGACAAGATCATCTCCCGTACGTTCATCATCGGCGGTCTGCTGGGTGGTGCGGCCGGCTTCCTGTACGGCTTCGGCATCTCCGGCCAGGTCTGGTTCACCGTGGGCTTCCTGCCGGGCATCAAGGCCTTCGCGGCGGCGGTGCTGGGCGGTATCGGCAACATCCGTGGTGCGATGCTGGGCGGTCTGCTGCTGGGCATCGTCGAGAACCTGAGCTCCCCGCTCTTCGGCACCCAGTGGATCGACGTGACCGCGTTCGTGATCCTGATCCTGGTGCTGATGTTCCGTCCGACGGGCATCATGGGCGAGCGTCTGGGGAGGTCGGCATGAGCAACGCGACCGCTGCCAAGTCCTTCTCGGTGGACGTGGCGAAACTGCGCCGCAAGGCCTGGTACCAGCAGCCCCGTTGGACGCGGCTGCTCGGCATGCTGGTGCTGGGCTTCATCCTGGCGCTGATGACGGGCGAGGACGGCAACCCGGCGGAGAGGCTGTCGGCGTTCACCGGCGCCTTCCAGTCGGCGCGGCTGTGGATCTGCCTGGCCATCATGGTGGGTGTGTGGGCGCTGGTGGAGTTCGGTGCTCCGGTGCGCGACGCGGCCCGGCAGGGTGCGCAGGGAGTCAACAAGTCGCTGGAGCCGACCCGGGCGATGTTCCGGTCCAACGGCTGGCTGCGGCTGGGCGGACTGGTGCTCGTCCTGGTGCTGGCGATCGTCATCCCCGCCAACACCAGCCTGTTCTGGCAGGAGGTCCTCGTCACGCAGATGGGGATCTTCATGATCATCGCGGTCGGTCTGAACGTGGTGGTCGGCTGGGCCGGTCTGCTGGACCTGGGCTTCATCGCCTTCTACGCGATCGGCGCGTACTCCTGCGCCTTCTGGACCGGCCACATGCCGGTGAAGCCGCCGTTCACGGTGGGCGCGCTGGAGTCGATCCCGTTCGCCATCGTCACCTGCCTGATCGCCGGTGTGCTGCTGGGTGCCCCGACGCTGCGGCTGCGCGGTGACTACCTCGCGATCGTGACGCTGGGCTTCCACGAGATCGTGTACCTGGTCGCGAAGAACTCGGACGGCTTCACCAACGGTTCGCGGGGTGTCATCGGCATCCCGCACCCGTCCATCCACATCGGTCCGATCAACTACGACTGGACGCTGGACCCGCTGCCGTACTGGTACCTGCTGCTGTTCTTCCTGGTGGTGCTGATCTTCCTGTACAACCGCCTGGAGCACTCGCGGATCGGCCGCACCTGGACGGCGATCCGGGAGGACGAGGTGGCCGCCTCCGCGACGGGCATCAACACCGTCCGGTACAAGCTGCTGGCCTTCGCGATCGGCGCGTCGACCTCGGGTCTGGCGGGCGTCGTCTACTCCAGCAAGGTCGGGTTCATCAACCCGGAGAACTTCACCATCGTGCTGTCGGTGCTCGCGCTGGCGTACGTGGTGTTCGGCGGCATGGGCTCCATCGCGGGCGTGCTGTTCGGTGCCGCGCTGCTGGTGTGGCTGCCGAACGCGCTGCGTGACCTGGTGCCGGAGCAGGACCGCTTCATCTACCTGGGTGCGCTGCTCGTCATCATGATGATCTTCCGTCCGCAGGGTGTGATCCCCTCCCGCCGCAGGCAGCGTGAGCTGCACATGGCGGAGGCGGGCATCGGCGACGCCGATGCGATGACCGAGCCGACGGGAGGCGTGAAGTCGTGAACGCGGTGGAGGAAGCGGGCGTGCAGCCCGCGCAGACCGGCGGTACGGTGCTGCAGGCCCGTGGCGTGACGCTGCGGTTCGGCGGTCTCACCAGCCTGTCGGACGTCAACCTGACGATGCGGCGGGGCGAGATCCTCGCGGTGATCGGCCCGAACGGCGCGGGCAAGACCTCGCTGTTCAACTCCCTGACGGGCGTGTACGTCCCGCAGGAGGGCACGATCACCTTCCACGCGGAGGGCGGTTCCGAGCACAAACTGCTCGGCGCCAAGCCGTACCTGGTGAACCGTTACGGTGTCGCCCGGACCTACCAGAACATCCGGCTCTTCAGCGCCCTGACGGCGCTGGAGAACGTCAAGATCGCGGCGGAGTCGCGGCAGAAGTCGGGAGCGATCTCGATCATGCTGGGCCTGCCGTGGGCGCGCCGGGACGAGAAGGCCAGCGACGACCGGGCGCAGGAGCTGCTGTCGTACGTGGGCCTGTCGGGCAAGCACAACGAGCTGGCCGCCAGCCTCTCCTACGGTGACCAGCGGCGTCTGGAGATCGCGCGGGCGCTGGCGACCGACCCGAAGGTGCTGCTGCTGGACGAGCCGGCGGCCGGTACGAACCCGACGGAGAAGCTGGAGCTGGAGCAGCTGATCCGCCGGATCAACCAGGACCTGGGCGTCAGCGTGCTGCTGATCGAGCACGACATGAAGCTCGTGATGTCGGTCGCGGACCGCGTCATGGTGCTGAACTTCGGCAAGGTGATCGCCGAGGGTCTGCCCGAGGAGGTGCAGCGCGATCCCGCGGTGATCGAGGCGTACCTGGGTTCGGCCGACGAGGAGGCCGTGGAGGCCGTCGCGGAGATGGTGGAGATCGTCGAGTCGCACCACACGGCCGACGCTCCGGAAGTCCCCGCACCGCGTGAGTCCGAGGAGGAGGGCCGATGACCGAGGCCGCCAACTTCGAGAAGGCGACGGACGGTTCCGTCGCCCAGGCCCCGGCGATGCTGGAGCTGGTCGACCTGCAGGTGTTCTACGGCGCGATCCAGGCGCTCAAGGGCATCAACGTGACGGTCCGGCAGGGCGAGGTCGTGGCCCTGCTGGGCGCGAACGGCGCCGGCAAGACCACCACCTTGCGCACGATCTCCGGTCTGCTGCAGCCCCGCCACGGCGAGGTGCGCCTCGGCGGTGAGCGGATCGACGGCGTTCCCGCGCACAAGGTCGTGGAGCTCGGCATCGGCCAGTCGCCGGAGGGCCGCCGGGTCTTCCCGGTGATGACGGTGCTGGAGAACCTGGAGATGGGCGCGTACCGGTTCAAGGGCGTCTCCAAGGACGACCTGGACCGTGTGCTGACGCTCTTCCCGCGCCTGGCGGAGCGGCGTACGCAGCTGGCGGGCACCCTGTCCGGCGGTGAGCAGCAGATGCTGGCCATCGGCCGGGCCCTGATGGGCCGCCCGAACCTGCTGCTGCTCGACGAGCCGTCGATGGGGCTGGCGCCGCTGATCGTCCAGCAGATCTTCGAGATCATCAAGGAGATCAACGACCAGGGCACCACGGTGCTGCTGGTGGAGCAGAACGCCTCGCAGGCGCTGCAGCTGGCCGACCGCGGCTATGTGCTGGAGACGGGCGCGATCGTCATGGAGGACGACGCATCGGCCCTGCTGTCCGACCCGCGCGTGCGTGCGGCGTACCTCGGTGAGGGCGCGGCGTAACGTCCGGCGTCGTACGGCGCGTCACACGGCGAGGAGAACGGCCCCCGGAGGATTCCGGGGGCCGTTCTCCTTGTGCGTGCCGTGCGGGGCTCGTGTGCCGTGCGGGCGGGCGTCAGGGGGCGACGGTGCCCGGGGTGGCCGGGGTGGCGGGGCGCAGGGCGCACGTGAGGCGGGCGGAGCAGACCCGGCGGTCCTGCTCGTCGCTGATGACGATCTCGTAGGTCGCCGACGAGCGGCCGCGGTGGACGGGGGTGGCGACCCCGGTGACCCGGCCGGAGCGCAGTCCGCGGTGGTGGGTGCAGTTGAGGTCGACCCCGACGGCGATCTTGCCGGGGCCGCCGTGCAGCATGGCGCCGATGGACCCGATGGTCTCCGCCAGGACGGCGGAGGCGCCGCCGTGGAGGAGCCCGTACGGCTGGGTGTTCCCCTCGACGGGCATGGTGCCCACGACGCGCTCCGCGGTCGCCTCGACGATCTCGACGCCCATGCGGGAGCCGAGGTCGCCGGCGGAGAAGAGCGCCACCAGGTCGACGCCCAGTCCGGCATACTGCTCGATGACCTCCGGGGAGAAAAGGCTGGTGGTGGTCTGCTCGCCCATGGACGGTGGCTCCGATCGTCGTCGTTCGGTGTACAGGCCCGTTTTCTACCGGACGGTCACTGGGGACCGCCGACCGGGGTGGTCCGTTCCAGCCGGACGACGACCGACTTGGAAGCCGGGGTGTTGCTGGTGTCGGCGGTGTGGTCGAGCGGGACCAGCACATTGGTCTCCGGGTAGTAGGCGGCGGCGCAGCCTCGGGCCGTCGGGTAGTGGACCACCCGGAAGCCCTCGGCGCGGCGTTCGGTGCCGTCCGTCCACTCGCTGACGAGGTCGGTGTAGGCGCCGTCGGCGAAACCGAGGGCGGCGGCGTCGTCGGGGTGGACCAGGACGACCCGGCGACCGCCCTTGATGCCGCGGTAGCGGTCGTCGAGGCCGTAGATGGTGGTGTTGTACTGGTCGTGCGAGCGCAGCGTCTGCAGCAGCAGCCGGCCTTCGGGCACGTGCGGGTACTCCAGGGGCGCGGCGGTGAAGTTGGCCAGCCCCGTGGCGGTGGGGAAGCTGCGGGAGTCGCGCGGGGCGTGCGGGAGGGTGAAGCCGCCGGGGCGGCGCACCTTGACGTTGAAGTCGTCGAAGCCGGGGACCACGCGGGATATGCGGTCGCGGATCCGGTCGTAGTCGCCCTCGAGCTCCTCCCACGGCACGCGGCTGCCGGGGCCGAGGACCGCGCGGGCGAGGCGGCAGACGATGGCCGGCTCCGACAGCAGCAGGGGGCCCGCGGGATCCAGCCCGCCCCGGGAGGCGTGCACCATGCCCATGGAGTCCTCGACGGTGACGAACTGCTCGCCCGCCGTCTGGACGTCCCTCTCGGTGCGGCCCAGCGTGGGCAGGATCAGGGCGCGGGCGCCGGTGACGACGTGGGAGCGGTTGAGCTTGGTGGACACGTGCACGGTGAGGCGGGCGCGGCGCATGGCGGCCTCGGTGACGTCGGTGTCGGGTGAGGCGGCGACGAAGTTGCCGCCCATGGCGAAGAAGACCTTGGCGTCGCCGTCGCGCAGGGCGCGGATGGCGGCGACGGTGTCCAGGCCGTGCTCGCGGGGCGGGGCGAAGCCGAACTCCTTCTCCAGGGCGTCGAGGAAGGCGGGCGCCGGCTTCTCGTAGATGCCCATGGTGCGGTCGCCCTGGACGTTGCTGTGGCCGCGCACGGGGCACACGCCGGCGCCGGGACGGCCGATGTTTCCGCGCAGGAGGAGGAAGTTGACGACCTCCTTGATGGTGGGCACGGAGTGCTTGTGCTGGGTGAGGCCCATGGCCCAGCAGACGATGACGCTCTTGGCGTCGAGCACCATCGACAGCAGCCGGTCGATGTCTGACTGCGGCAGCCCGGTGGCGCGCAGCACCTCGTCGGGGTCGGTGGCGCGGGCGGCGGCTGCGCACTCCTCGAAGCCGTGGGTGTGCCCGTCGATGAAGGCCCGGTCGAGGACGGTGCCGGGCGCCCGGTCCTCGGCCTCCAGGAGCGCCTTGTTGAGGGCGCGGAAGAGTGCCTGGTCGCCGCCGAGCCGGATCTGCAGGAAGAGGTCGGCGAGCGGGGTGCCGATACCGGCGAGGCCCTTGGGGGTCTGCGGGTTCTTGAAGCGCTGCAGACCGGCCTCGGGCAGCGGGTTGACCGTGACGATCTTCGCGCCGCCCGCCTTGGCCTTCTCCAGGGCGGAGAGCATCCGGGGGTGGTTGGTGCCGGGGTTCTGGCCGGCGACGATGATCAGGTCGGCGCGGTACAGGTCCTCCAGCAGGACGCTGCCCTTGCCTATGCCTATGGTCTCGGCGAGCGCGGAGCCGGACGACTCGTGGCACATGTTGGAGCAGTCGGGCAGGTTGTTGGTGCCGAACTCGCGGGCGAAGAGCTGGTAGAGGAAGGCGGCCTCGTTGCTGGTGCGGCCGGAGGTGTAGAACACGGCCTCGTCGGGGCCCGTCAGACGGTTCAGCTCGTCGGCGACGATCTCGAAGGCGCGCTCCCAGGGGACGGGCTCGTAGTGGGAGGCGCCGTCGGGCAGGTACATGGGCTGGGTGAGGCGGCCCTGCTGGCCCAGCCAGTAGCCGCTGCGCCGGGCGAGGTCGGCGACGGGGTGCGCGGCGAAGAAGTCCGGGGTGACCCGGCGCAGGGTGGCCTCCTCGGCGACCGCCTTGGCCCCGTTCTCGCAGAACTCGGCGGTGTGCCGGTGCTCCGGCTCTGGCCAGGCGCACCCGGGGCAGTCGAAGCCGTCCTTCTGGTTGACCTTGAGGAGGGTGAGCGCGGTACGGCGCACCCCCATCTGCTGCTGCGCGATGCGCAGGGTGTGCCCGATGGCCGGGAGCCCGGCAGCGGCGTGCTGCGGTGCGCTGACCTCGGGTGCGTCCTGGACGGGGTCGCCTGCGGGTGCTTTGCCTGCCATGGTTCCGATCCTGCCACGACGAGACGGCGGACCGGCAGTGTCAGTCGGGCGTGGGAGGATCGGGGACGTGGCAGCAAAGGCAGAGAAGACGAACGCAGCGACCGGCACCGCACCCCAGGGGGGTGAGCGGCCCCGGTTGCTCCTGCTGGACGGGCACTCGCTGGCGTACCGGGCCTTCTACGCGCTTCCGGTGGAGAACTTCAACACCACCACCGGCCAGCCGACGAACGCGGTGTACGGCTTCGCTTCCATGCTGGCGAACACGCTGCGTGACGAGCAGCCGACGCATCTGGCGGTCGCGTTCGACGTCTCGCGGCACACCTGGCGTCTGGAGGAGTTCCCGGAGTACAAGGCGACCCGGTCCGCCACGCCGGACGAGTTCCGCAGCCAGGTGGCGCTGATCGGCGAGCTGCTGGACACGATGAAGGTGCAGCGCTTCGCCACGGAGGGCTACGAGGCGGACGACGTGATCGCCACGCTGGCCACGCAGGCGGAGGCGCTGGGCTACGACGTGCTGATCGTCACCGGCGACCGTGACTCCTTCCAGCTCGTCACGGACCACGTCACGGTGCTGTACCCGACCAAGGGCGTCTCCGAGCTGACCCGGTTCACCCCCGGGAAGGTCGAGGAGAAGTACGGGCTGACCCCCGCGCAGTACCCGGACTTCGCCGCGCTGCGCGGCGACCCGTCCGACAACCTGCCGGGCATCCCGGGCGTCGGCGAGAAGACCGCCGCCAAGTGGATCAACCAGTTCGGCTCCTTCGCGGAACTCGCGGAGCGCGCGGACGAGGTGAAGGGCAAGGCGGGCGAGAACCTGCGCGCCCACCTGGAGTCGGTGAAGCTGAACCGCCGGCTGACGGAGCTGGTGCGGGACGTGGAACTGCCGTGCGGGCCGGAGGAGCTGGCGCGGCAGCCGTACGACCGCGACGCGCTCAACGTGGTGCTGGACACCTTGGAGTTCCGCCACCCCAACTTCCGGGAGCGGCTGTACGCGGCCGACCCGGGCGCCGCGGAGGAGGGCGCGCAGGAGGTCGCCGGCGGCGTCGCCGTCGAGGGCCGGGTGCTGGCCGCGGGCGAGCTGGCGGACTGGCTGGCGGAGCACGCCGGCGGGCCGCTGGGCGTGGCGACGGTCGACGCCTGGGCGCTGGGCGCCGGCAGCGTGTCCGAGGTGGCGCTGGCGACGGCGGAGGGGCCGGCGGCGTGGTTCGACCCGGCGGCGCTGGACGAGAAGGACGAGCGGGCCTTCGCGGCGTGGCTGGCGGACGCCGCACGGCCCAAGGTGCTGCACAACGCCAAGAACGTGACGCGGGTCCTCGCCGAGCACGGCTGGAGCGTGGACGGGGTCACGATGTGCACGGCGCTGGCCGCGTACCTGGTGAAGCCCGGCCGCCGCTCGTTCGCGCTGGACGACCTGTCGGTGGAGTACCTGGGGCGGGAGCTGGCCCCGGCGGGCGGCGAGGACGGCCAGTTGGCGTTCGGCGCCGACGACGAGGCCGAGTCCGAGGCCCTGATGGTGCAGGCGCGCACCGTGCTGGACCTGGGCGACGCGTTCGCCGCGCGGCTGGAGCAGGACGGCGCGCTGCGGCTGCTGCGCGAGGTGGAGCTGCCGACGTCGGCGCTGCTGGCGCGCATGGAGCGGGCGGGCATCGCGGCGGACCGCGAGCATCTGGAGCGCCTGGAGCAGCGGTTCGCGGGCGAGGTGCAGCTCGCCGTGAAGGAGGCGCACGCCGCGGTCGGCCACGAGTTCAACCTGGGCTCCCCCAAGCAGCTGCAGGAGGTCCTCTTCGGCGAGCTGGGGCTGCCCAAGACGAAGAAGACCAAGACGGGTTACACCACCGACGCGGACGCGCTGGCGTGGCTGGCGGCGCAGACCGAGCACGAGCTGCCGGTGATCATGCTGCGGCACCGGGAGCAGGCGAAGCTGCGGGTGACGGTCGAGGGTCTGGTCAAGACGATCGCCCCCGACGGGCGGATCCACACCACGTTCAGCCAGATCGTGGCGGCCACGGGCCGGCTGTCGTCGACCGACCCCAACCTGCAGAACGTGCCGGTGCGCACCGACGAGGGCCGGGCGATCCGCCGCGGCTTCGTGGTCGGCGAGGGCTACGAGTCGCTGCTGACGGCCGACTACAGCCAGATCGAGCTGCGGGTGATGGCCCATCTGTCGGAGGACGAGGGGCTGATCGCGGCCTTCGACTCCGGCGAGGACCTGCACACCACCGTCGGCAGCTACGTCTTCTCGGTGCCGCCGGAGCAGGTGGACGCCGAGATGCGCCGCAAGATCAAGGCGATGTCGTACGGCCTGGCGTACGGGCTGTCGGCCTTCGGCCTGTCGCAGCAGCTGGGCATCGAGGCGGCCGAGGCGCGCGGCCTGATGGAGACGTACTTCCAGCGCTTCGGCGGCGTGCGGGAGTATCTGCAGCGCGTGGTGGAGGAGGCCCGGGTCACGGGCTACACCGAGACGCTGATGGGCCGCCGCCGCTACCTCCCGGACCTCACCAGCGACAACCGGCAGCGCCGTGAGATGGCCGAGCGGATGGCGCTCAACGCGCCGATCCAGGGCTCGGCCGCCGACATCGTCAAGATCGCGATGCTGAAGGTGGACGCGGCGCTGGCCCGGGAGGGGCTGCGGTCCCGGTTGCTGCTCCAGGTGCACGACGAAATCGTGGTCGAGGTCGCCCCCGGCGAGCGGGCCGCGGTGGAGGAGCTGGTCCGCCGCGAGATGGCGGCCGCCTACCCGTTGCGGGCGCCGCTGGACGTCTCCGTGGGTGTCGGCGCGGACTGGGAGTCGGCGGCCCACTGACCGGGTGTCCCCCGGCCGTCGCGGCGGGCGGCGCGGTGCGTGAGGCGCACCGCGCCGGCGCAGGTCGCGGCGGCCAGGGCGAGTCCCGCTCCGGCGCCGAAGAGCCCGGCCGGGATCATCCCGGCCGCGTCGCCGGTCGCCCCGTACCACTGCTCCGCCCGTACGGCGGCTCCGCCGGCCGTGGTGGCACCGAGGACGGCCAGGGCGAGCCGCCTGGCCCGGCGTGAGAGCCGGGGCACGAGGGAGGGGCGGTTTTCGGCCGGATCGGGCACGGCCCTCAGGGCGCGCAGGCCGTACCAGCCCAGCACGGCCAGCGCCACGGCCGAGCTCCCGTACTGGACGTACTTGTGCAGGGCCGTGCCGTGCACCTCGTGGTCGAGCACGGGCAGCAGGCGCACGCCCCACCGTCCGGGGTGGGTGAAGGCGTCCCAGACCACGTGGGTCGTCGCCCCGGCGGCGGCCGACAGCCAGAAGGCCGCGACCGAGCGCGCCGTGGGCCGCAGGCGGTCGCCGACGCCCGCCAGTGCGGCGATCCTCGCCTGCCGGCGCTCGGGCAGCAGGGCCACCAGGGGGCCGCGCAGCGCCACCCAGCCGCCCACCAGACCGGCCGCGACGACCGGGTCCACGAGGGCGACGCCCAGCGGGGCGTGGGTGAGCTGCCCGTAGCCGAAGAGGCCCCGCACCAGCGAATCGGCGAAGTAGGGCACGTCGGGCGCGAAGGAGCCGGCGACCAGGGCGGCCGCCACGAGCGGGCCGCGGCCCCGTACGGTGCCGGCGCGGTCCTGCCGCAGACCCGGCAGCACTGCCAGCGCATGACTCATCGTGAACGGCATGCAACCTCTTCCGGAACATGTCTGTCCGATCAGTATGCGACGTCCGGGACGGTAGCTCCGTTCAGGAAGTTGCCGTAGGGTCACCAGGGTTGCCACGCAGGGAGACGGGCAGCACGGTTTTCGGGAGGGGCACCGGGTATGCGAGCGCGGTACGGACGGCGGATCCGCAGGGGAGTCGCGGGCACCGCGGTGGCCGCCGCGGCCATGGCGGCGCTGACGGGTTCCCAGGCCCCCGGACTGCTGCCGGGCATCCTCAACACCAGCGCCGGGGCCCCGATCGTGCCCCCGCCGGGCGACCCCATCGACGGTGGCTCGTCCGATTACTTCACCGAGCTCCCGCCGCTCAACACGCCCGCTCCGGGCAGCTCCACCACTCCGGGCACCGGCACCGGTACCGGCACCGTGACCCCCGACGGCACCGGCCTGCCGGCGTCCGTCCTGGAGGCCTACCGCAGGGCCGAGACGGCGCTGGCCGCCAGCGACCCGGGCTGCAACATGCGCTGGGAACTGCTGGCCGCGATCGGCCAGGTCGAGTCCAACCAGGCGCGCGGCGGCAACGTCGACGCCTCGGGCACCACGCTCTCCCCCATCCTGGGCCCGGTCCTCAACGGCAACGGCTTCGCGAACATCACGGACACCGACGGCGGCAAGTGGGACGGGGACACCGTCCACGACCGTGCGATAGGCCCGATGCAGTTCATCCCGTCGACCTGGGAGACCTGGGGCGCCGACGGCAACGAAGACGGCGTCAGCGACCCGAACAACATATTCGACGCGGCGCTCGCCGCCGGCCGCTACCTCTGCGCGGGCAACCGCGACCTGTCGATCGAGAGCAATCTGCACCAGGCGATCCTGGGCTACAACCACTCGACCGCGTACCTGAACACCGTCCTGTCCTGGTACGAGCACTTCCGCGAGGGCGACGTCGTCTCCCTCCCGGACATCGGCGGCGCGGGCAGCGACACGCCCGACAACCCGCCGTCCTCCACGACGCCCTCGGCCTCCCCCTCGCCGACGAAGTCCCCGAGCGCGAGCTCCTCGCCCCGCCCGACGAAGACGCCGAGGCCGACCGCGTCCTCCAGCGGCACGATAGGGACCCCGCCGGGCAGCCCCTCTCCGACGACCTCGCCGACGACCTCTCCCACGGACTCGCCGACGACGGGTCCCACCACGGGTCCGACGGACCCGTCGGACCCGACGGACCCGCCGTCCTGCCCGACGGACCCCGCGACGCCCACGGCGAGCCCCACCGACACGGGCTCCCCGTCACCGACCGGTACGCCCGACCCGTGTGCGACCGCCTCCCCCAGCGACAGCCCGTCACCGACGGAGACCGAGGGCGGCACCGCCTCCGGACCGGCCAACTGACGCCGTAGAACCTGTTCTCATTTCAACTCCCGGTTGCTACGGTGCACCGGCCCAGCCGACGTAGCCGTACGACCGGGAGGTACGGCCATGCGCGCAGTCATCGCCGCGGCCATCGGACTCGTCGCCGCGTTCGCGATCGTCCTCCTCGTGACCGCGATCGGTCCGCCGGACGGCAGCACCTCCCCCGAGCCGCTGCTCACCACCGTCCCCGCGCACCCGTAGAAGGGCGGTCCCATGCGCCGCAGGTCGAGCCTGGTCCTCCTGTCCCTCGCGGTGTTCTTCACCGCCCTGTCGCCCCTCGTCCGCTGGTACGCGTTCCCCCGGCTGGCCAAGATCCCCGCGGGCCAGTACCAGGCGGTCGTCCTGGAGGCGCGGGACGCCACGCTGCTCGACTACGGCACGATGCGGCCGAAGAAGGTCTCCAAGGTCAGCATCGTGCAGACCCTCAAGGGCAACGTGGAGGAGGCCCGCCGGGTCGACCGGGCCACCGGCCGTGACGTCGTCGTGTGGGACGGCCTGGCCTACGTGGTGGGCCCGGACGGCGCGATGGTCTCCCAGGTCCCGGAGCGGTACGTCTTCGACGCGCACACGCAGGAGCCCGTCCACGCCGGAGGCGAGAGCGTCGACGGGGACGCCGTCGAACGCCGGGGCGTCGAGTTCAAGTTCCCCTTCCTCACCGAGAAGCGGGACTACTACTACTTCGACGCGCAGGCGCGGACCTCCGCGCCCATCCACTACCGGGGCACGCAGCAGTTCCGCGGCCTGGAGGTCTACTACTTCGAGCAGACCGTGCCCTGGACCAAGGTGCCGCTGCCGCAGAGGATGCCGGTCGAGGGCGTCACCCCGCAGACCGTCGCGGCGATGGGCATGGAGCGCTGGTACACCACCAAGCGCATGTTCTGGGTGGACCCCGTCACCGGGGCCCCGGTCAACGGGGAGGAGGTCCACCGCGAGGAGATGCGCTTCACCGACGGGAAGCAGCAGCCGATCACCGCGTTCGCCGGGCACGTGAAGATGCGCGAGGACTACGTCCGGCACACCGTGGCCCTGGTGAAGTCCCAGCGGCAGGCGGTGCTGCTGATGACCTCCTACCTGCCGTGGGGCTCCCTGCTGCTCGGCCTCTCACTGCTGTCGCTCGCGCTCGTGCTGGAGGCGCGCGGCCGCCGCCCGGCCACGGGCGGCGCCGGCGACGTCAGCGGGCCGAAGGGGAGTCGTCCTCCCCGATACGGTGCACGCGCACGAGGTTGGTGGTCCCCGGGACACCGGGCGGCGAGCCCGCCGTGATGACGACGACGTCGCCCTCCTGGCAGCGGCCGATCCGCAGCAGTTCCTCGTCGACCTGGTCGACCATCTCGTCGGTCGTCTGCACCATCGGCCCGAGGAAGGTCTCCACGCCCCAGGTGAGGCTGAGCTGGGAACGGGTGGCCGGCTCGGGGCTGAAGGCGAGCACGGGGATCGGGGAGCGGTAGCGGGAGAGCCGCCGGGCGGTGTCGCCGGACTGGGTGAAGGCCACCAGGTACTTGGCGTCGAGGAAGTCGCCCATCTCCGCGGCGGCGCGCGCGACGGCGCCGCCCTGGGTGCGGGGCTTGTTCTGCTCGGTCAGCGGCGGCAGGCCGGCCGCGAGCATGTCCTCCTCGGCGGCGGCGACGATCCGGCCCATGGTCCGGACCGTCTCGACGGGGTGCTTGCCGACGCTGGTCTCACCGGAGAGCATGACCGCGTCGGCGCCGTCCACGACGGCGTTGGCGACGTCGGAGGCCTCGGCGCGGGTGGGGCGCGAGGAGTCGATCATCGACTCCAGCATCTGCGTCGCGACGATCACCGGCTTGGCGTTCCGCCGGGCGAGGGAGACGGCGCGCTTCTGCACCATGGGCACGGCCTCCAGCGGCATCTCGACGCCGAGGTCGCCGCGGGCCACCATGATCCCGTCGAACGCGGCGACGATCTCCTCCAGGTTGTCGACCGCCTGCGGCTTCTCGATCTTGGCGATGACGGGGACCCGGCGGTCCTCCTCGCGCATGATGCGCAGCACGTCCTCGACGTCCCGGCCGCTGCGGACGAAGGAGAGCGCGATGACGTCGGCACCGGTGCGCAGCGCCCAGCGCAGGTCCTCGACGTCCTTCTCGGACAGGGCGGGGACGGAGACCGCGACGCCGGGGAGGTTGAGTCCCTTGTTGTCGGAGATCAGACCGCCCTCGATGCACAGGGTGCGGACCCGGGGGCCCTCGACGCCGGTGACCTCCAGGGTGACGCGGCCGTCGTCGACGAGGATCCGCTCACCGCGCGTGACGTCGGCGGCGAGGCCCTTGTAGGTGGTGCCGCAGACCAGGCGGTCGCCCTCGATCTCCTCGGTGGTGATCGTGAACTCGTCACCGCGTTCAAGGAGTACGGGGCCCTCCGCGAAGCGTCCCAGCCGGATCTTCGGGCCTTGAAGGTCCGCGAGGATCCCGACGCTCCGGCCGCTCTCGTCGGCGGCCTTGCGCACGCGCCGGTACCGCTCCTCGTGGTCGGCGTGGCAGCCATGGCTCATGTTCAGGCGGGCGACGTCCATACCGGCCTCGACCAGGGCCTTGATTCGGTCGTAGGAGTCGGTGGCGGGCCCGAGGGTGCAGACGATTTTTGCTCGGCGCATGGAGCGAGCCTATGACCTACTTCACAGTAGGTACCTCGTGGAAGGCGACTGTCCAACGTCAGCCTGATTAACGGATGTTGACAAGTGGTGAAGTGAGCCGCGGTCCGCTCTGATGAGCACACCGCCGGAGCGGCCGGCTCAGGCGGACAGGTCGGGGGCCGTCATCGTGAAGTGAGCGGTGACCTGCGCGTACACGCTCTGTCGCTCCGGTTCCATGTCAAGGGCCGGGGCCGCCTCCTCGGCGCCGCCGGGCGCCGCGAAGGCGGCGGTCCGCATCGCCGGACGGGCGGCGCGGAAGGGCGCCGACTGCTGCAGCCCCTCGTCGGTCAGCTCGACCAGGGCCACCAGGCGGGCGCCGAGCGCCTCCGCGTACTCGCGGGCGCGCTGCACCGCGTCGCGCACGGCCTGCCGACGGGCCTCGCCGTAGGCCGGAGAGCCGGGGCGCAGCGACCACCAGGGGCCGTCGACACGGGTGAGCTCCAGATCGGCCAGCCGGGTGGTGAGCTCCCCCAGCGCGGTGAAGTCGGTGAGGGTGGCGCCCACGCGCACGCTGCCGTGGTACGCCCGTACGCGCTCGCCCCGGCCCCGTTCCCGCAGCTCGGGGGTGATCACGAAGGCGCCGGTCTCCAGCTTCTCGACCGCGTCGGTACAGCCCTTGACGAGGTCGAGCACCTGCGCGTTGCGCCGGCTGAGGTCGTCCAGCGTGGCGCGGCGGTCGGTGCCCCGGGCGCTGACGGTGACGGCGATCCGGGCGAGCTCGGGCTCGACCTCGAGGGTCGCCTCACCCCGTACCCCCACGTGCGGGGTCTCGGGCGTCGGGTACGTCCTGGCCTGTTCTGTGGTCATGCGTCCCACCCTGCCAGGCCCGTGCGGCCGTGACGAGTCATCTGTTCGCAACCTGGCGGGGGTGTTGCCGGGAGCACCCTTGCGCCAGAATCTACGCGCGTTAACAGCACAAACAGACGATCATCCCGCCCCTGGCGACCGCCGGGGGCGCCCCCGGACTCCAGGAGCCGACGTATGCCGCTGAACCGCAGGGACTTCCTCAACCGCTCCGCCGCCACCGGCGCGGGACTCGCGCTGGCCGGCACGGCGGGCACCGTGGCCGGCGCGGCTCCGGCCCAGGCCACCGGGCGCCACGGGGACGGGCACGGACACACGCCGAAGAAGTACTCCTTCAGCGTCCTCGGCACCACCGACCTGCACGGCAACGTCTTCAACTGGGACTACTTCACCGACGCCGAGTACGACGACAAGGCGCACAACGACGTCGGCCTGGCCAAGATCTCCACCCTGGTCACCCAGCAGCGCGCCGCCAAGGGCCGCGGCAACACCCTGCTCATCGACGCGGGCGACACCATCCAGGGCACCCAGCTGTCGTACTACTACGCCAAGATCGACCCGATCACCGCCAAGCACGGTCCGGTGCACCCGATGGCGCAGGCCATGAACGCCATCGGCTACGACGCGGCGGCGCTGGGCAACCACGAGTTCAACTACGGCATCCCCGTGCTGCGCAAGTTCGAGGAGCAGTGCGACTTCCCGCTGCTCGGCGCCAACGCCCTCGACGCGCGCACGGGCCGGCCGGCCTTCCCGCCCTACTCCTTCCACCGGCTGCGCGTGAAGGGCGCGCCCGACGTGAAGGTGGCGGTCCTGGGCCTGACGAACCCCGGCATCGCGATCTGGGACAAGGCCAACGTGCAGGGCAAAATGACCTTCCCGGGCCTGGAGGAGCAGGCCGCGAAGTACGTCCCGCGGCTGCGCGCCATGGGCGCCGACGTGGTCGTCGTCTCGGCACACAGCGGCTCCTCCGGCACCTCCTCCTACGGTGACCAGCTGCCCTGGATCGAGAACGCGGCGGCGCTCGTCGCCGAGCAGGTGCCGGGCATCGACGCGATCCTGGTGGGCCACGCCCACTCCGAGATCCCCGAGTACGTGGTGGCCAACAAGCAGACCGGCCAGGGCGTGGTGCTCTCCGAGCCGTTGAAGTGGGGCCAGCGCCTGACCGTGTTCGACTTCGACCTGGAGCTGGTCCGGGGCAAGTGGGAGGTCGTCACCGTCGGCGCGTCCGTCCTCAACTCCAACACGGTCGAGGAGGACCCGAAGATCGTCCGGCTGCTCTCGGACGAGCACAAGGAGGTCGTGGCGTACGTCAACCAGGTGATCGGCACCTCGGCCGCCGCGATGTCGGCGGAGGAGTCCCCGTACAAGGACACGCCGATCATCGACTTCATCAACTTCGTGCAGGCCGAGACGGTCAAGGCCGCGCTCGCGGGGACGGAGCACGCCGCCCTGCCGGTGCTGTCGCAGGCGGCGTGCTTCTCGCGCACGGCAGCCATTCCGGCGGGCCAGGTCACCATCCGTGACGTCGCGGGGCTGTACGTCTTCGAGAACACCCTGGAGGCCCGGGTCCTGACCGGCGCCCAGGTCAAGGCGTACATCGAGTTCTCCGCGAACTACTTCGTGCAGACGGCGCCCGACGCGCCCGTCGACGTCGCGAAGCTGACCAACGCGAACGGCACGCCCGACTACAACTACGACGTGGTCAGCGGCGTCACCTACGACATCGACATCTCCCGCCCCGCCGGTTCGCGGGTGTCGAACGTGCTCTTCCAGGGCGCGCCGATCGACGAGTCGGCCCGCTTCGTGCTGGCCGTCAACAACTACCGGGCCAACGGCGGCGGCAACTTCCCCGCCGTCGCCACGGCGCAGCAGGTGTGGGCGAACTCCGAGGAGATCCGGAACACCATCATCACCTGGGTGCAGGCCAACGGCTCCATCGACCCGGCGCGGTTCGGCTCGCAGGACTGGAAGCTGACCCGCGGCGGCGTCCCGGTGTTCTAGGCCGTCGGCCGGCTCGCAGCGGTGGACCGGAGGGCACGAGCGCGCCGCGCACGTGCCCTCCGGGCGTTCCGCGGGTCTCAGGCCGGTACGTGTTCCAGGAGCACGCGGCGCAGTTCCCGGGCGGCGCGCGGGGGCTCGGCGTCCTTGCGGTGCGCGAGGGCGACCGTGCGCTGCAGCCCGGGGGCCTCGAAGGGCGTGGTGCGCAGCCTGGGACGGCGTCCGGCGACCATGCTGGGCACGACCGCGGGACCGAGTCCCGCCTCCACGAAGCCCAGCACGGCGTCCATCTCGCCGCCCTCGATCGCGAAGCGCGGCTCGAAACCCGCCGCCCGGCATGCGGTGACGGTGAGTTCCCGCAGGTCGTAGCCGTTGCGGAACATGACCAGCGGACGGTCCCTGAGGTCGCCGACCTGGATGGCGGGGCCGGCGCAGGGCGGCGGCGCGTCGGCCGCGGTCACCACCACCAGGTCCTCGTGGAGCAGCGGCGTGGCGTCCAGGGCGGGGTCGTGGCTCTGCAGCGGCAGCACGATCAGCGCGAGGTCGAGGCTGCCGGAGGCGAGCTCGCGCACCAGGTCGCGGGAGCCGCCCTCCTCGACGACCAGCCGGATGCCCGGGTAGCGGTCGTGGAAGTCGCGCAGCACGTCCGGCAGCAGGCCGGTGGCGAGGCTGGGGGTCGCACCGAGGCGCACCCGGCCGCGGCGCAGGTGCACCAGCTCCTGGACCTCCTGGGTGGCGGTCTCGGTGTCGGCGATGATGCGGCGGGCCAGCGGCAGCAGGGCCTCCCCCGCGTCGGTCAGCGCGATGTTGCCGCGGGCGCGGCTGAACAGGTCGGCGCCCAGCTCCCGCTCCAGGGCCTTGATCTGCTGTGACAGCGAGGGCTGCGCGACATGGACGCGTTCGGCGGCACGGGTGAAGTGCAGGGTGTCGGCGACCGCCAGGAAGTACACGAGCTGCTGCAGCTGCATGTCGGCACGATAACGCGATAGGTGTCACCTATCGAAACGAGCCGGAACATGTCTTGGACCTTTCGTTGCAGGCAGACCTAGCGTCAAGCCCATGGCTTTGGCGACGACGAGGACGAGGGCGACGACGGGCACCGGCCGCCGCCCGTCGCTCCTACGGGCACTGTGGGGCTCGACCGTGGGCAAGAAGGCGGTCATGGCCGGGACCGGCGTGATCATGCTGCTGTTCCTGGTCGCGCACATGCTGGGCAATCTGAAGATCTTCTTCGGCCCGGAGGAGTTCAACGGTTACGCGGCGTGGCTGCGCACCATCGGAGAGCCGGCCCTGCACAACAGCTGGTACCTGTACATCCAGCGCACCGGCCTGGTCGTCGCGGTGGTGCTGCACGGCGTCGCCGCCTACCAGCTCAGCAAGCGCGACATCAAGGCGCGCCCGGCGAAGTACGAGCACAAGCGCCAGCGGGCCGGCTACGCGACCCGGACGATGCGCTGGGGCGGGGTGATCCTCGGCCTCTACATCGTCTGGCACATCCTCGACCTGACCACGCTCACCGTGAACCCGCTGGGCAAGGAGCACCACCCCTACGAGAACATCGTGGCCGACTTCCGGATCTGGTGGGTCAACGTCGTCTACATCGTCGCGATGCTCGCCCTCGGCCTGCACATCAGGCACGGCTTCTGGAGCGCCGCGCAGACCCTGGGAGCGGTGAACAAGCGCCGCGACCGCGCGCTGAAGATCACGGCGAACGTGCTGGCGGCGGCGCTGACCGCCGGCTTCCTCGTCGTACCCGTCTCCGTGATGACCGGATTGGTGGACTGACCGTGGATTACCGACTGGGCGAGCCGATCGCCGACACCAAGGCGCCGGACGTGCCGATCGCGGAGCGCTGGGACCGCCGCAGGTTCGAGGCGAAGCTGGTCAACCCGGCCAACCGCCGCAAGCACACGGTGATCGTGGTCGGCACCGGCCTGGCGGGCGGCTCCGCGGGCGCCACGCTGGCCGAGCAGGGCTACCACGTCGTGCAGTTCTGCTACCAGGACTCGCCGCGCCGGGCGCACTCCATCGCCGCCCAGGGCGGCATCAACGCCGCGAAGAACTACCGCAACGACGGCGACAGCGTGCACCGCCTGTTCTACGACACCGTCAAGGGCGGGGACTTCCGCGCCCGCGAGTCCAATGTGCACCGCCTCGCCGAGGTGTCGGTACAGATCATCGACCAGTGCGTGGCGCAGGGCGTGCCCTTCGCCCGCGAGTACGGCGGCCTGCTCGACACCCGCTCCTTCGGCGGCGTCCAGGTCTCCCGCACCTTCTACGCGCGTGGCCAGACGGGCCAGCAGCTGCTGCTCGGCGCCTACCAGGCGCTGTCCCGGCAGATCGACGCGGGCAACGTGGAACTGCACCCGCGCACCGAGATGCTCGACCTGATCGTGGTGGACGGCAGGGCCCGCGGCATCGTCGCCCGCGACCTGGTGTCGGGCGAGGTGTCGGTGCACATGGGCGACGCCGTGGTGCTGGCGAGCGGCGGCTACGGCAACGTCTTCTACCTGTCGACCAACGCCAAGGGCTCCAACGCCACCGCCATCTGGCGGGCGCACCGACGCGGCGCGTACTTCGCCAACCCCTGCTTCACGCAGATCCACCCCACCTGCATCCCGCGCTCAGGCGACCACCAGTCCAAGCTCACCCTGATGAGCGAGTCGCTGCGCAACGACGGCCGTATCTGGGTGCCGAAGGCCAAGGGCGACACCCGTCCGCCGCACGAGATCCCCGAGGACGAGCGCGACTACTACCTGGAGCGGATCTACCCCTCCTTCGGCAACCTGGTGCCGCGCGACATCGCCTCCCGCGCCGCCAAGAACGTCTGCGACGAGGGCCGCGGCGTCGGCCCCGGCGGCCAGGGCGTCTACCTGGACTTCGCCGACGCGATCGCCCGCATGGGCCGCGCCAAGGTGGAGGAGAAGTACGGCAACCTCTTCGAGATGTACGAGCGGATCACCGCGGAGGACCCGTACACCCGGCCCATGCGGATCTACCCCGCCGTGCACTACACGATGGGCGGCCTGTGGGTCGACTACGACCTGCAGACCACCGTCCCCGGCCTGTTCGCCATCGGCGAGGCCAACTTCTCCGACCACGGCGCCAACCGGCTGGGTGCCAGCGCCCTGATGCAGGGGCTGGCGGACGGCTACTTCGTGCTCCCGGCCACGATCAACGACTACCTGGCGCGCGGCCTGCACGACACCGTGACGCCGGACCACCCCGCGGTCGCCGAGGCCGTCGCCGAGGTCGAGGACCGGCTGAACCTGCTGCTCGCCGTGGACGGCGACCGCACCCCGGACTCCTTCCACCGGGAGCTCGGCGAGCTGCTGTGGGACGAGTGCGGCATGGCCCGCAACGAGGCGGGCCTGCGCAAGGCGCTGGAGCGGATCCCCGAGCTGCGCGAGGAGTTCTGGCGCCGGGTGAAGGTGCCCGGCAGCGGCGACGAGCTCAACCAGGCGCTGGAGAAGGCCAACCGGGTCGCGGACTTCCTGGAGCTGGCCGAGCTGATGTGCCTGGACGCCCTGCACCGCGCCGAATCCTGCGGCGGCCACTTCCGCGAGGAGAGCCAGACCCCGGACGGCGAGGCGCTGCGCGACGACGAGGCGTTCTCGTACGCCGCGGCCTGGGAGTTCACCGGCGCCGGCGAGGACCCGGTGCTCCACAAGGAGGCCCTCGACTTCGAGTACGTACACCCCACCCAGCGGAGCTACGCGTGAACCTCACCCTGCGCATCTGGCGCCAGCCGTCCTCCGAGGACGACGGCACCATGGTCACCTACCGCGTCGAGGACATCAGTCCCGACATGTCGTTCCTGGAGATGCTCGACGTCCTCAACGAGGAGCTGATCCTCGCGGGCGACGAACCCGTCGCCTTCGACCACGACTGCCGCGAGGGCATCTGCGGCGCCTGCGGCATGGTGATCAACGGGCAGGCGCACGGCCCGGAGCGGACCACCACCTGCCAGCTGCACATGCGGCACTTCCAGGACGGCGACACCATCGACGTCGAGCCGTGGCGGGCCGCCGCCTTCCCGGTGGTCAAGGACCTGGTCGTCGACCGGTCGGCCTTCGACCGGGTGATCCAGGCCGGCGGGTACATCAGCGTGCCGACGGGCAGCGCGCCCGAGGCGCACGCCACGCCCGTGCCGAAGGAGACCGCCGACTTCGCCTTCGAGCACGCGGAGTGCATCGGCTGCGGCGCGTGCGTGGCGGCCTGCCCCAACGGCTCGGCGATGCTGTTCACCTCGGCCAAGGTCAACCACCTCAATGTGCTGCCCCAGGGGCAGCCCGAGCGCGAGACCCGGGTGCTGGACATGGTCGCGGCCATGGACGACCAGGGCTTCGGCGGCTGCACCAACACCGGGGAGTGCGCGACGGCCTGCCCCAAGGGCATCCCGCTGCCGTCGATCGCCGCTATGAACCGCGAGTACCTGCGGGCCTTGCGGAAGGAGAAGTCGCGGTCCAAGGGCTGACCGGTTCGGTGGCCGCGCCGAGCCCGAAGGTCGTGAAGGCCGTACGGGAGGGCAGCGGGTAGGGCTCCTTGCCGGTCACCGCGTTGAGCACGACCGCCGAACGCCACGCGGCGAGCCCCAGGTCGGGGGCACCGACACCGTGGGTGTGGCGTTCGGCGTTCTGCACGTGGACGGCCGCGCCGGTACCCGCGACGACCGGGTCCAGCTCCAGCCGGTGGCACTCGTCGATCCGGGGCCGGCCGGAGGCGTCACGGCGGATGTACGGGTGGATCGGCGCGAGCAGCGCGTCGAGGGAGCGCTCCCGGTATCCGGTGGCGAGGACGACCGCGTTGGTGACCAGCCGGCTGCGGGTGCCCTGCTGCTCGTGCTCCAGGTGGAGTTCGACGGCGCCCATGCCCATCCGGCCGGCCGTGCGGACCGTCACGCCGGGGGTGAGCACGGCGTCCGGCCAGCCGCCGCCCAGGGTGCGGCGGTACAGCTCGTCGTGGACGGCGCCGATCGTGCCGTGGTCGATGGCCCGGTGCAGCTGCCACTGGCGGGGCAGGAGGTTGTCGCGGACCGGCTCGGACAGCCCGTGGAAGAAGCGCGTGTAGTCGGGGGTGAACTGCTCCAGGCCGAGCTTGCTGTACTCCATCGGGGCGAACGCGGGGCTGCGGGCGATCCACGTCAGCCGTTCGCGTCCGGCGGGCCGGGCGCGCAGCAGGTCGAGGAAGACCTCGGCGCCCGACTGCCCGGAACCGACGACGGTGACGTGCTCGGCGGCCAGCAGCCGGTCCCGGTGCTCCAGGTAGTGCGCCGAGTGCACGACGGGGACGGCGGGGGACTCGGCGAGCGGCCGCAGCGGCTCCGGCACGTACGGTGCGCTGCCGACGCCGACCACCAGGTTGCGGGCGTAGGTACGGCCGAGGGCCTCGGCCTGCCCGTCGGCGTCCAGCCGGGTGTGGTCCACCTCGAAGACGGCGCGCCCCGGGTTCCAGCGGACGGTGTCGACCTGATGGCCGAAGTACGTGCTGGGCAGCGACTCGGCCACCCAGCGGCAGTAGGCGTCGTACTCGGCGCGGTGGGTGTGGAAGCGCTCGGCGAAGTAGAAGGGGAAGAGCCGCTCACGCGTCCTGAGGTAGTTCAGGTAGCTCCACCGGCTCGTGGGGTCGACCAGGCTCACCAGGTCGGCGAGGAAGGGCACCTGGAGGGTGGCGTCGTCGAGCAGCAGCCCCGGGTGCCAGCGGAAGGAGCGCTCCTGCTCGTAGAAGGCCGCGCTGAGGTACGGGACGCCGTCGGCGAGGGCGGCCAGGGACAGGTTGCACGGGCCGATCCCGATGCCGAGCAGGTCGAAGGGCTGGTCCCGGTGGGGGTCGTGGTCGTCGGTGGTGGTCATCGGGGGGTGCTGCCTTCCTGGTGGGTCGCGCATACGAGCGTGAGCAGTGCCTCGAGGTCGGTGGGCGTGGTCGTCGGGTTGAGCAGGGTGGCCTTGAGCCAGAGCCGTCCGTCGGCGCGGGCCCGGCCGAGGACGGCGCGGCCGTCGAGCATGAGCCGGCGGCGGACGGCGGCGACCTCCTCGTCGGCGGCGCCGGTGGGGCGGAAGAGCACGGTGCTGACGGCCGGGCGGCCGCGGAGGGTCAGTGCGGGATGCCGCTCCACCAGGTCCGCGAGGTGCCGGGCCCGGTCGACGACCGCCTCCACGAGCCCGCCCAGGCCGCGGCGGCCGAGGGCGCGCAGCGTGACGGCGATCTTCAGCACGTCGGGGCGGCGGGAGGTGCGCAGCGAGCGGCCGAGCAGGTCGGGGAAGCCGGCCTCGGTGTCGTCGGCGGCGTTCAGGTAGTCGGCCTGGTGGTCCAGCGGGCGCAGCGCCGCCGACTCGCGCACCGCGAGCACCCCGGCCGCCACGGGCTGCCAGCCGAGCTTGTGCAGGTCGAGGGTGACGGTGTCGGCCTCCCGCAGCCCGGTGAGCCTCGGCGCCTCCCGGTCGCTGAACAGCAGCGAACCGCCGTACGCGGCGTCGACGTGCAGGCGCGCCCCGTACTCCCTTGCGGCGCGGGCGAGTTCGGGGAGTGGATCGATGTCGCCCGCGTCCGTGGTGCCCGCGGTGGCGACCAGCAGGGCCGGGCCCCCGTCCGCGGCGAGCACGGCCCGCGCCCGCTCCGGGTCGAGCACCCCGCCCGGGGTGTCCACGACGACGGGGGCGGGCATCCCGAGCAGCCAGGCGGCGCGCGGCACGCTGTGGTGCCCGTTGGCCCCGGCGACGATCCGCACTCGCGGGGCGCCCTCCCGGGCCAGCAGCAGCGCGAGCTGGTTGGACTCCGTGCCGCCCGTCGTGATCAGCGCGTCTGGTGCCGCCGCGTCCGGGTGGACCAAGCGCGCCAGCGCGCGGGTGACCTCCGCTTCCAGCGCGGTCGCGGCCGGGGCCTGGTCCCAGGAGTCCATCGAGGGGTTGAGCGCGCTCGCGGCCAGGTCTGCCGCCACGGCCGCGCCCAGCGGCGGGCAGTGCAGATGCGCCGCGCACAACGGGTCCGCCGGATCGGCCGCGCCCTCGGCGACGACCCCGACCAGCGCCCGCAGTGCCTCCGTCGCCCCGGTGCCGTCCTCCGGCAGGGCCTCCCCCAGCACCTCCCCCACCCGCCGCACGACCGCCCCCGGACCACCCGCGGGGAGCGGCCCCTTGCGGACGGCCGCCCCCGCCGCGAGCGCGTCGAGCACGACGTCGACCAACGGGCGCAGTCTGTCCGGCCCTTCACTTCCGCCGGCGAGATGGGGTGGCATGGAGTCGGCGCCTCCGTTGTCGCGGATCACCGGCGCGTACGCGCTGGGCGACCTGCGTAACGACGCTCCCCCGCCCCGGGTGTTGGCCCCGCACCCCGAACGGTCGCCGCCCCGGCGCGCCCACGGGGGTGTTCGCCCAGCCGTCATGTGCGGCGCGGTTCGTGGTTGCGGTGCGGTTGTTTCCCCGCCGCCCGCCCGTGGCCCCGGTTGGTTGGTGCGGGTCTCGCCGGGTTTCGTGGGTGGGCCGGGGGTGGAGCCTCCGGGGTGGGCATTCTGTACCGCATATTTATGTGCATGGCGGGCGGTCCGGATCGGTGCCGCTCTGCCGCACAACAAATACACGTCAGCGTCCAGAACGCCCACCCCTACGACCCCACCCCCTCCGTATCACGAGCGACCAACGCCCGGTGGGGGGTCAGTAGGGCATGTGCGGCAACCCCGGACCGCTTCCTCACCCCCACCGGCCGTCATGCGCCCACACGACGGGAGGGGGTGTGGCGGGGTGCGCCCGGAAGCGACGAGCGGTGATGCCGGTGACGCAATGGCCCGGCAAATCCGCGAGCGCTGAGGACGTGCGCCGGCGCGGCCCCGACCCCCAACGCACGCAGCGAGGCGGTCACTGACCGACCGGGGCCACGGGCGGGCGGCGGGGAAACCGCCCGCCGCAGGCGCAAACGACCCGCACACGGACGACCGGCCCGCACAAACCCCGGGCACCGCACCCGCTACGCGGAGGCCGCGCGGACGCGCAGAGCGCGCCGCAGGTCGTCGAGTTGGTCGGCGAGGCGGCGCCGCAGGGCCGGGGTGGGCGCCGGTTCACCGGTACGAAGGCACTCCTCCCCGAGGTCGAGCACGGCCGGCTCGACGACGGGCACGGGGAAGGCCCAGCGGCCCGCGGCCTCGGCGAGTGCGGGACCCCGGCGCGCGGCGACCGCCACCGCGGCGGGGAAGAAGCGGGGCACGTACTCCCGGACGAGGTCGAGCTGTTCGGGCTGCCAGAAGCCCTGGGCGGTCGCGGTGAAGAGGTAGTTGGACAGGGTGTCGCCGTCGAACATCCGGGCCCAGGCGTCCCGCTTCGCCTCCGGGTCGGGCAGCGCGGCCCGGCAGCGGGCGGCGCCCTCCTGCCCGGTGGCGCTGGGGTCGGAGGCCAGTTCGGCCGCGATGTCCTCCTCCGAGGCCGCGCCCAGCACGCTGAGCCGGGTGAGGATCTGCCAGCGCAGTTCGGGGTCGAGCCCGGGCCCGCCGGGCAGGGCACCCTCGGTGAGCCAGCCGCGCAGGGCGCCGGGGTCGGCGGTGGCGGCGATGAGCTCGCGGGTCGCGGCCAGCCGCAGCCCGGGGTCCTTGCGGGTGAGCAGGTCGCGGGCGAGCGCCTCGATGGTGGCGAGCGCACCGGGGCGTTCCGCGGCGGGGAGGTAGCGGTCGGCGATCTGCCCGCGGGCGAAGCCGAGCACGCCCTGGACGACGGCGATGTCGGTCTCGTGCGGCAGGTGGGCGCGGGCGACGTCGAGGTAGGCGGTGGGCGGGAGTTCGCCGTCCCGGACGAGGTCGCGGGCGGCGTTCCAGACCAGGGCGCGGCTGAGCGGGTCCGGCAGGCCGCGCAGCGCGGCGACCAGGGTGTCCCAGGACTGCGCGTCGAAGCGGATTTTGGCGTACGTCAGGTCCTGGTCGTTGAGGAGCACCAGGTCGGGGCGGGGGCCGGGACGCACACCGGGCGTCTCGCCGTTCGCGGGCACGTCGGTCTCGAAGCGCTCGCGCAGCACCAGCCGGGCCGGGTCGGCGTCGGCACGGTCGTACGCGGCGACGGAGATGCGGTGCGGCCGGCTGCCCTCGTGCGTGACGTCCGGCCGCCAGCCGTCGTCGGCGCCCACGGGGACGGGGGTGAGCGTGTCGACGCCGGTCGTGCGCAGCCAGCGGTCGGCCCAGGCGTGGACGTCGCGGTCGGTCGCGCGGGAGAGGGAGTCGATGAAGTCGGCGAGGGCGGCGTTGCCGAAGCGGTGCCGCGCGAAGTGCTCGTTGATGCCGGCGAGGAAGTCCTTGCGGCCGAGCCACGTGACGAGCTGGCGCAGCGCGGAGGCGCCCTTGGCGTAGGAGATGCCGTCGAAGTTGAGCAGCGCCGAGGCGGTGTCGGGGACGGCCTCCGGGGCGGGGGCGACGGGATGGGTGGAGGGACGCTGGTCGGCGTCGTAACCCCAGCCCTTGCGGGCGACGGCGAAGTCGGTCCACGTGCCCGTGAACCGGGTGGCCTCGGAGAGCACCTGGTAGCCCATGTACTCGGCGAAGGACTCGTTGAGCCAGATGTCGTCCCACCAGCGCAGGGTGACGAGGTCGCCGAACCACATGTGGGCCATCTCGTGGGCGACGACCATGCCGCGGGTCTGCCGCTCGGTGTCGGTGACGGCGGAGCGGAAGACCATCTCGTCGCGGAAGGTGACCAGGCCGGGGTTCTCCATCGCGCCCGCGTTGAACTCGGGCACAAAGGCCTGGTCGTAGGAGTCGAAGGGGTACGGCTCCTCGAACAGCTCGTGGTACCGGTCGAAGCAGCGCCGGGTGATGTCGAAGAGCTCCTCGACGTCGGCGTCGAGATGCGGTGCGAGGGAGCGGCGGCAGTGCAGCCCGAAGGGCAGGCCCGCGTGCTCGGTGCGCACCGAGTGCCAGGGTCCGGCGGCGACGGCGAGCAGGTAGGTGCTGATCGGCGGGGTCGCCGCGACGCGCCAGCGGCCCTCGGCCTCCCCGGTGCGCTCGGCGACGCCGTTGCCGAGGACGGTCCACTCGGGGGGCGCGGTCACGGTGACCTCGAAGACGGCCTTGAGGTCGGGCTGGTCGAAGGCGGCGACGACGCGCTGCACGTCGTCCAGGAAGAGCTGGGTGTACAGGTAGGTCTCGCCGTCGGCGGGGTCCGTGAAGCGGTGCATGCCCTCGCCGGTGCGGGAGTACCGCATGTCCGCCTCGACCCGCAGTTCGTGCGGGCCGGCCGCGAGAGCGGTGAGCGGCAGCCGGTTGTCGTCCAGGGTCGCGACGTCCAGCGGCCGCCCGTCCAGGACGGCACTGTGCAGCGCGGCGGGCTTCAGCTCGACGAAGGTGTCGCCGTCGGCGAGGGCGGTGAAGCGGATCACGGTGGTCGATCCGAACACCTCGTCGCCGCGGTTGAGGTCCAGGTCGACGGTGTAGTGCTGGACGGCGATCTGCCGGGCGCGGGTCTCGGCCTCGGCACGCGTGAGAGCAGGCATGCCGTCATGCTGCCCCATGCCCGGCCCGCGGCGCACGGGGGTTCCCCGTGGCCCGCCGCCGCGGGGATCGGCCGCCCGGGCATCCGGACGTCCGGTCCCGGCGTGCCGTCATGTGAAGATGCCGCGCGGCAGGGTCATCGACACGAGCCAGGACGGCAGGTCCACGGTCTCGTTGATCTTCAGGTCGCCCGCCACGCTGCACAGCGTGTAGGCCTCGTGCAGGCTCAGCCCCTGGTCGCAGACGAGCCAGTCGATCATGTCCCGGACCGCGTTCTTGGCGTTCTCCATCAGGTCCGGTCCGGTGCCGGTCGTCTGGTAATAGCCCTGCGCGAGCATCTCCTCGGGCATGACCAACTGGGTAGGGTCCGCGGCGGGCACGACGGCCCGGGGGCCGGCGATCACCGTGTCGGGGATCAGGCCGAAGCGCACCGTGACCGCCATCAGCGTCTCGATGGCCGTCCCGGTCACCTCCCCGTCGCCCTGCGCCATGTGTCCGTCCCCGGCGGAGAACAGCGCCCCCTCGGCGTAGACAGGGATCTGTACCCGCGTTCCCTTGACGAGCTGCCGGATGTCGGTGTTGCCGCCCATTGCGCCGCTGACGTCGGGCGGGAAGGTGCGGTACATGCCCTTGCGCAGGGGCGCGACGCCCATGATCCCCATGAAGGGCGCGATCGGGATGCGGGCCTGCCGTCCGGTGTCGGCGCCGGTGAACGTGGCGAACCCGGCGTTCTGGCCGCGCTCGAAGCCGAACAACTGGATGAACGGGGCGCCGCTGTTGTGGGGTTGGTCCTCCGGCAGGGCCCCGGCGGCCGGTCCCGGGGTGGGGTCGCTGAGCTGGGAGGCCTCGCTCCAGGGGGCGAGCGGGGCGAGCAGTTCGGGGCGCAGCGATCCGAAGAGGCCCAGGGCGGGGCTGATGACGACGTAGCCGAAGTCCACGAGGGGGGCGATGTCCAGCACCTCGACCTCGAGGATGTCGCCCGGCTTCGCGCCCGCCACCTCGATGGCGCCGGTGAGCGGATGGACCTTCCCCAGGTCGATGGTCAGGGTCCCCTCGGGGGTCATCGTCCGGGCCGCGGCGCCGATGTCCAGGGCGTCGCGGCACAGCAGTTGGACGACCTCGCCCGGCCGTACCGTGGTGACCGGACGCAGGTCCCGGTTCCACCGGTTGTGCAGCACCCGGCCGAACCCGTCCACGACCCTGTCCCCGTCCGGTCCCGTCGTCACGTCCGGGCTGCCGGCGCCGGCGACGTCCATGCCGCCGACCGTTCCGCCACCCGCGGCCAGTGCCGACAGCGCGGCCGCCCCCGGTCCTGCGGAGGCCTGCTGCACCAGGCCGGCGGCGCCTGCGGTACCGGAATGGACGAAACACATCGCGGCCTCCCGTGACCCTGCGTCCCGGGTGCCCGAAGCGACCCGGGTGACGGGGGCGTGACCGTGCGAGCGGCGGGCGGGGCCCGGGGCGGCGGGGAACCGGGTGGCCGGCGGCGGCGAGGGCCCTCGGCTCCGTCGTCCGATGCGAGGACAGCCCCGCTCTTCACGATCCTCCGCCGGAAATGCCGCGGCAACCGGGGCGGTGGCGGGGCCGCGACCCGGGCGGCGCGGCTCAAGAGGCGCGACTCAGGAGATGCGGCTCAAGAGGTGCGGACGACGGCCGCCTCCACGACCAGCATCCCGGCGGGCCGGCCGCCCTCCTGCCGTTCGCGCGCGCAGGTGACGAGCCGCAGGGCGGTTCCCTCGCTTTCCGTGCGCAGGTACTGGGCGGGGAAGGCCTGCCGGGGGACGCGCTCGACCCGTGTGACGGTGAAGCGGGCGCGGCTGCCGTCACGACGGGTGACGACGACGATGTCGGCGGGGCGCACCACGTGCAGGTCGTGGAAGACCGCGCGTCCGCGCCCGCCGTTGTCGTGGCCGACGATCACGGAGGTGCCGGTGTCGCCGGGGGTGGCGCTGCGGTCGTACCAGCCGGCGTAGCGGCCCTGCTCGGTGGCGGGGGTCTGGAGGGTGCCGTCGTCGGTGACCCCGAGGTCGACGACCCGGGCGTGGACGCCGGCGCTGGGGATGTCGATCCGTACGGGGGTGTGCCCGTCCGGGTCGGAGGCGCGGGCGGGCGTGCTGCCGTGGACCACGGCGACGGCGTCACCCTGCCCGGCATGGGTGACCGCCCAGACGGTCGCGGCGGCCGCGACCGCGAGGAGGACGAGGGCGAGGACGTTGATGCGACGGTGCGTCATCCGCATCCGCCCGCTCACCTCGAGCGGACGGCGTAGAGGACGCCGCAGACGCCCGCCGCCAGCAGCAGCACGCCGGTCAGCGCCGCCCCGGGGACGCCGAGGGAGCCGGGGACCCCGGCCGCCTTGGCCACGCACACCGCGGCGACCGCGAGGACGGCGAGCGCCGCGCGCCGGACGACGGCGGCGTTCCGCGCGGAGGAGATCCGGACGGTTGCGGCGGAGGCGGCACATGCGGCGGACATGGATCGGGGTCCTTCGGGCGACGACGGTACGGATGTCGTGGCCGGCCGCCGGGCGACGGACGGCCGGCCACGGCTCCCACCGTACGGAGTCCGGGGGTGCCGGGGCCTCCCCCGCCGGACCGGTTCCGTATCAGCCGAAAGTATGGTCCCGGCGGCGGGCCTTGCGTCCGCAGGAGGACGCCGGGCAGGCTCGGCGGATGATCGCCACCTTGCAGTGCACCGTGATCGACTGCCCGGACCCGGCCGCGCTGGGCAGCTTCTACCAGGGCATCCTGGGCTGGGCCCTGGACACCGCGGACCCCTCGTGGGTGACCCTGACGGCCCCGGACGGAACCCGGATCGCCTTCCAGGAGGTGCCCTTCCACCGGCCGCCGCGCTGGCCCGACCCGGAACACCCCCAGCAGTTCCACCTGGACTTCGACGTCCCCACCCGCGCCGACGTGGAGCGGGCCCACGAAGAGGTCGTGGCGCTGGGCGCCACCTTCCTGCACGACAGCGGCGGCCAGCGCAGCGGCTTCCGGGTCTTCGCCGACCCGGCCGGGCACCCGTTCTGCCTCTGCTACGGGCAGGCGCCGAATCCCGCGGGCCCGGCGTGACGGTCACGCCGTCGCCCCGGACCCGCCGAAGGACACCGGCCGGGTGTCGGTGGCCGGTTGTACGGTGTTTGTATGCCGCCGCCACGGGCGGACTCGGCCGAGGGGGGCGGTATGGACACGGGGCGGACAACGTACGAACCGCTCGAGCGGGACCCGGACCCGGCATCGGTGCGCCGGGTCACCTTCGTACCGTTCCTGCCGGGCGGCCTGACGGGCGCGGTGCGCGGCGGGGACGGGGTGGTCCGCCTGCCCTCGGGCGAGGTGCTGCCCGGTGAGGACTGGATGCTCGACACCGCCGCCCGCGTGCCGCTGGAGACCGCCGGCTACTACCGGCAGCGGGTACACCCCTTCGCCTTTGACGCGGGGCAACAGCGGCTCTACGCCTGGCTGGACGGCGACCGCTACCGGGGCCGCCGGCCGCACGCCGCCGACGCGGACCTGGTCGTGGCCGACGCCGGCACGATCGCGGGCATGCTCCCCCGCGGCCCCGAGCGGCGCGCCGTACTGGACGCGGCGCGTTCCTTCCGGGAGCAGGACGACGCTTCGTACTTCGCCGACAACCTGCGTCTGCTGGAGCCCGCCTACCTGCGGGCGACCACACCCGAGGGAGGATCGGGCTTCGGCCGGGAGCCGGAGCAGTGGCGGGCGCGGCGCTCGATGGTGGTCGAGGCGCTGCACAAGGACGGCACCTTCCTGGACGTAGGCTGCGCCAACGGGCTGCTGATGGAGTCCGTGCGGCGGTGGGCGGCGGAGCGGGGCCGGGTGGTCGAGCCCCACGGGGTGGACTTCGCCCCGCGCCTGGTCGAGCTGGCCCGGCGCCGGCTGCCGCACTGGGCCGGGCGGATATCGGTGGGCAACGCGCTGGACTGGCGGCCGGCGGACGGCGCGCGGTTCACCTTCGTGCACACCCTCGCCGACTGCGTGCCCGAGCGCAGGCTCGCGGACCTGGTGCACAGGCTGCTGGCGGAGCTCGTGGAGCCTGGCGGGCGGCTGCTGCTCAGCGTGTACCAGGCGGAGGGCGGCACCGCGCCGAGCGCCGCCGCGCGGCTGGCCGCGCTGGGCGTGCCGGTGGCCGGCGCGGCGAGCGGCACCGGGCCGGAACGCACGGCGACAACGGCCTGGGTCGACGCGTAGGCTCGAAGCGTCGTACCCGCTTGGGGAGGCGCCGTGACCGAGCCGTCGTCCAGCCCGATCGAGCACGGCTTCCCGCACCTGGAGCAGGTGCGGGCCGCCCTGACCGCGCTGTACCGGCGGCTGTCGTACGACACGGTGAGCCGCTTCCCGGCGAGCGTGCGCCCCGAGGCGGTGGCCTTCCCCGCGGACGAGGACCTCCATCTGGGCGCCCAGCGGGTGGCCCGGGCCATCGTGCAGCACTTCCGTCTGCCGGAGGCCCGCATGGTGGTCAGTTTCCGGGACATGGTGCACGCGGGCAATGTGGAACTGGCCGCCGGGCCCGAGTACTTCGTGGAGTTGCACGCCCGCTTCCGGGACGACCGGCGCGACGTGGGGGCGGTGCTGGCGCACGAGGTCATGCACGTCTACCTGCACCGGCTCGGCCTGGAGTTCCCCGGGGTACGGGAGAACGAGATCCTGACCGACACCGCCACGACCTACCTGGGCGCGGGCTGGCTGCTGCTGGACTCCTACCGCGAGGAGCCGGCGCTGCGCGGGGAGCGGCTGACCACGGCCGCCTCCAAGCTGGGCTATCTGACCCCGGAGGAGTTCGGCTACGTCCTGGCCAAACGCGCGCTGGCCTTCGGCGACGACATCGAGCCGTGGCTCACCAGCCCGCGGGCCCGGGAGGCCTACCGGGCCGGGCTGCGGGTCGCCGAGGCCGATCTGCGCCATCCGCCGATGGTCGGCTGCGGCTGGGCGGGCCGCCGCCGGTACGCCCACGACCGGCGCCGCGGCGGCGCGTACCCGTCGGCCGGCTACGCCTTCGAGGACGGCGACCCCCAGCGGGTCTCCTTCCCCTGCCCCACCTGTCACCAGCGCATCCGGGTGCCCGTGCGGGGCCGGGTGAAGGCACGGTGCGGGCTGTGCCGGACCGTGCTGGAGTGCGACACCTGATCCGGCACGTGATCAGCCGGTGGGGGGCGCGGCCTCCCGCAGGAAGTCCAGCAGCAGCGCGTTGACCTCCGCCGGGCGCTCCTGCTGGGTCCAGTGCCCGCACCCGGGCAGCACCACCGGTTCGCGCAGGGTGGGATGGAGCTGCCGCAGCGCCGGGATCAGCTCGGACATCCCCGGGAAGCCGTGGACGAGGTCGCGGTCGCCGGTGACGTAGAGGGCGGGGACCTGGAGGGAGGCGCCGGCCCAGGGCGCGGTCAGCCGCCAGTTGCGGTCAAGGTTGCGGTACCAGTTGAGGCCGCCGGTGAAGCCCGACCCCGCGTACTCGGCGGTGAAGGCGTCCAGGTCCTGCTCGGTGAGCCAGTTGGGGAGTTCCTTGGGTTCCTCGACGATGTCGAGGAAGCCGCCGCCGGGCGGGACGAGGGGCTGGGCCGGCACGGGGTCGTTGGCCGGGTTGTCGCCGCAGGCGCCGTACAGGAAGCGGCGGAAGGTGGTCCGCGGATCGGCAGCGAACTCGGCGTCCGCGACGCCGGGCCGCTCGAAGTAGTTCCAGTAGAAGCGCCCGCCGTACAGCTCCCGCACGGACCGCAGCGGCGGAGTGCCGCCGCTGCGCGGGACCGGCGGGACGCTGAGGCCGGCGACGGCGCGGACGACGTCGGGCCGCAGCAGCGCGGTGTGCCAGGCGACGGGGGCGCCCCAGTCGTGGCCGACGACGACGGCCCGGCTCTCGCCGAGGGCGTGCACGAGGCCGACGACGTCGCCGACGAGGTCGAGGACGGTGTACACGTCGACGGCGGTGGGCCGTTCGCTGCGGCCGTAGCCGCGCTGGTCGGGGGCGACCACCCGGTAGCCGGCGGCGGCGAGCGGCGCGAACTGGTGGCGCCAGGAGTACCAGCACTCGGGGAAGCCGTGCAGCAGCAGTACGAGCGGGCCCTCGCCCTCCTCCGCGATGTGCAGCCGGATTCCGTTCGCCTCGACGGTGCGATGTCCGGGGGTCTTCACGGTGTGACGATCGGGAAGTCCTGGTCGGCGGCGTCCAGCAGTCCGACGAGGGTGGCGACCACCTTCAGGTCCCCCTCGTGCTCCACGCCCTCGAAGCGGCCGCCCGCGAGGAGCCGGTGCAGCTCGGGCCGGGTGAGGGTGAGCGTCAGGTCGGCGTGCCGGACGGCGGGGCGCCCGTCCTGGGTGGAGAAGTAGGTGAGGGCGCCGTTGGAGAGGGTCAGGTGCCAGCTGCGGTGCTCGTCGGTGAGGCGCCAGTCGATGGTCAGGTGGACGTCCCACGCCTTGGGGCCGTTGACGCGGATGGCGAGGGAGTCGATGAGCTGGTCGACGGTGAGGGCGGTCATCACGTCCGGGTTGGCGATGACGACCGGGGTCCGGGTGACGCCCTGCCGCAGTTCCTGTGCGCCCATCAGGTAGAAGTTGCGCCAGGGCCCGTTCTCGCAGCCGTGCCCCAGGCGCTCGTAGAGCAGGGCGAGTTCCTCCGCCGCGGAGGCGTGGCCGGGGTCGGCGAAGACCGCGTGGCCCAGCAGGGTGACCGCGAAGCGCAGGTCGCCCGCCTCGGTGTACTCCCTGGCCTTGGCGACGGTGGCGTCCGTGCCGCCGAGGCAGTCCACGTAGCGGCGCGCCTCCGCCGCCGGGGGGTGCTGCCACAGGTGGGCCGGGTTGCCGTCGAACCAGCCCATGTAGCGCTGGTAGACGGCCTTCACGTTGTGGCTGAGGGAGCCGTAGTAGCCGCGGTTGGCGTTGAGCCGTTCCAGGGCGGGGGGCAGGGTCAGTTCCTCGGCGATCTCGCTGCCGGTGAGGCCCTGGTTGATCAGCCGCAGAGTCTGGTCGTGGAGGTAGGCGTACAGGTCGCGCTGGTGGGACAGCAGCCGGTGGATGCCCTCGCGGCTCCAGGTCGGCCAGTGGTGGGAGGCGATGACGACGTCGGAGGCGTTGCCGAAGAGGACCAGGGCCTCGTTGAGGTAGTGCGCCCACAGCCGGGCGTCGCGGACCTGCGCTCCGCGCAGGGTCAGGACGTTGTGCATGGTGTGGGTGGCGTTCTCCGCCATGCACAGCACCCGCTTGGCGGGGAAGTGGAAGTTCATCTCGGCGGGCGCCTCGGCCCCCGGGGTGAGCTGGAAGATGATCCGGACCCCGTCGATCGTCTCGTCCTGGCCGGTGCGGGTGACGTGCACGGTGGGCGGGATCAGGGTGACGGTGCCGGTGGAGGCGGTCTGGCCGAGGCCGCAGCCGATCTGCCCGGCCGGGCCCTTGGGCAGTTCGGAGCCGTACATGTAGACGGCGCGGCGGGTCATCGCGACCCCGGCGTCGACGCTCTCGCCGGCGGCGTGCTCCAGGAAGCCGGCCGGGGCGAGGACGGGCACCGGGTCGTGACCGTAGGGCAGGACGCCGCGGGCGCCGCCGAAGTGGTCGACGTGCGAGTGGCTGTAGATGAGAGCGGTGACGGGCCGGTCGCCCCGGTGCTCGCGGTAGAGGGCGAGCGCGGCGGCGGCGCACTCCGCGGAGCGGAGCGGGTCGATGACGACGACCCCGCGGTCCCCCTCGACGAGGGTCATGTTCGACAGGTCGAGGCCGCGTACCTGGTAGATGCCCTCGACGACCTCGAACAGGCCCTGCTTGGAGGCGAGCCGGCTCTGCCGCCACAGGCCCGGGTGCGCCGTGTCGGGGCACGGGCCCTGCAGGAAGGAGTACGCGTCGCCGTCCCAGACCACCCGGCCCTCGCCGTCGGTGATGCGGCCGGGGGTCAGGGCACCGAGGAATCCCCGGTCGGCGTCGGCGAAGTCCGTCGTGTCCTCGGTTGCGCCGGGTGCGAGAGCCGTCATGACGACACAATGTCAGCGTTTCGCCTGAATTGTCACGCTCATGTGCGCCACCAGCGGCGCAGTACCTCCTCCGCGGGTTTGCCGTGCGGGCTGTACGCGAGCCGGGCCGGGGTCTCCCCGCTGTCCGGCCAGTCGTCCCACATCCACCAGCACACCCCCGCCCACCAGCGCTCCCCGTCCAGCGCGGTGAGCAGCGCCTGGTAGGCGGCCGCCTGTTCGGCATCCCCCGGCTGCCGGCTGACGGTCCAGGAGTAGGGCGCCGTGGTCGTCCCGCGCTGGCTGACGTAACCGGCCTCGGTGAACAGCACGCGGCGGTGGTGCCGGGCGGAGTAGCCGGCCAGTTCCCGGATGACGGGCCGCCAGGCGTCACGCAGCCGGCCGGCGTCGGTGGTGGGGCGGTCGGCCAGCGGCCAGTAGGCGTCGACGCCGATCAGGTCGAGGGCGCCCCAGAAGGGGACGTGCCGGTACTCGTCGTAGTTGGCGGCGTAGACCAGCGGACCGTCGTAGGCCCGCCGGACGGCGCGGATCACCGCACGCCAGCGCCCGCCGTCCCGTGAGGTGCCGGCCAGTTCGGTGCCGACGGAGAACTGCTCGACGCCGAGCGGGCCCGCCAGTTCCGCGTAGTGAGTGATGAAGCGGGTGTAGGCGGCGAACCACGCGTCGGGGTCGGCGGGTGCGATGCCGGCCCGGTCGCCGCCGCCGGTGAGGTCGACGTGCGGCTTGAGCAGCACCTTCAACCCGGCGGCGTGGGCCTGCCGGACGATCCGCCGCAGGCTCGCGTCGCTCGCGGTCTCCTCCGTGGTGCGCATCGAGGAGTCGTGGACCGCGGACTGGTACCAGGTGGGGGTGAAGGACACCCACCGCGCGCCGGTGTCGGCGATACCGCGCAGGTAGCGCCCGGCGGCGGGGCTGTCGTAGTCGTCGGAGGCCCAGGAGGGCAGCGCGATGCCGCGGACGCGGTCATCCGCGGCGGTCCCGGGGTGCTCCTGCGGCCGGTCGTCGGGGCGGTCCGCGGGCGAGGCGCCGACGGCGGCGCAGCCGGCGGTGAGGGCGAGGACCGCCGCCGCGACGGTCGCGGCGGCGGTCCTCCGGAACAGGGTCACGCGGCGGTCGCGGGGCTGACGAAGGTGTAGCCCAGGGCGCGGATGCCCTCGACCGTCTCCTTGAGCGGCTGGACCGGGTAGTAGGGGTGGTAGAAGAAGCTGGCGAAGCCGTCGCGGACGGCGAGGTTCGCCCTGGCCGAGGCGATCAGGTCGGCCGGCAGGCGTGCCGGGTGGTTGTTGTAGGCCTCGGGCTCGTAGTTGCCGATGTTCTCGGGCAGCACCTTGGTGCCGTAGACGTCCTTGACGACGTAGGGGAAGAACTGCCCGATGAAGCGGTTGGGGTCGGCCGTGCCGCCGCCGAGGGTGCCGGAGAAGTACAGCGAACGCTCCAGGCGCGCGGTGTAGTTCTGGGCGAAGACCTTGTAGTCGGTGGCGGACGCCGCGTAGTGCGGGGTGGTCCACAGCTTGGGGGCCGGCAGTCCGGCGAGGGCGAACTGGGTCAGGCCCAGGGTGACCCGGGTCTGCGCCCACAGGGCGGAGTCCCCGGCGACCGGGCCGTCGTAGACCACGTTGTCGGAGGCGTCGACGTGGGCCCGGTAGAACTCGAAGTCGTCACCGGTGACGCCGTTGTAGGGGTTGGCGGTGTTCCCGTACTGGTGGGTGTAGCCGTGGTTCATCAGGACGGCGCCGTGCTGGAGCATGTACTTCAGGGTGGAGACCAGTTGCGGGCGCTGCGCCAGGGTGACGGTCTCCGGCCGGCCGTTGTTGTAGGTGCCCTTGGGGTCGGTGTAGACGGGGATCACGTTGATGCCGTACGGGATCTGCTCCGCGGCGAGGTAGTCGGCGATGGCCCGCAGCTGCGCCGGGTCGGAGTTGGGGCTGATGTCCTCCAGCCGCATCATGGCCCGGTGCCGCTCGGTGGTGGCGGGGGCGAGGGAGTCGAAGAGCAGGTCCTCGAAGGCGATGATCCGGTCGCTCTCAGAGACGTAGGCGAAGGGGATCTCACCGACGTAGGTGAGGTTGCCCGACCGCACCGCCCACGGGAAGTCGGTGCCCGTACTGGTGTCACGGGCCGTCGCCAGCCGCGTCACCGCCGGGTAGCCGGGCCCCGTCATGACGGCCGGGCGGAGCACGCCGCCATCCTGGCCGGCCGGGACCTTCCGGGTGAGGGCCTGGCCCTTGTACGTCACCTGTGTGACGGCGCCGACGCTGCCGTTCGCCTCGAAGTACGACGCGGTGGGGTCCCAGCCGTACTTGTTCTGGAACTGGGCGACGCCCGTCGCGTTCGCCAGCGACCAGATGTTGTCGGCGAGCCAGGTCACCGGGCGCGTGGTGGTGACCACGTCCTGGTAGAAGGCGGCGGGGACGGCGTCCGGGACGCTCCCGCCGTAGTAGGTGGAGCCGATGTAGAAGGTGGCCGTGTACTGGTCGACCATGCCCGCGGTGTACTGCGCGACGGGCTTGGCGGTCACGGAGCCGAAGTGGCCGGCGAGGTTGGCGGTGGCCATGGCGTACAGCTCGCCGAGGTGCCCGTAGGGGCCTGCGGTGTCGTACAGGACGAGGGCGGTGGTGCCCGCGTCGGCGGCCGCCGCGGCCCGCGCGGGCACGGCGGCCAGCGGGGCGCGGGCGCCGGTCAGGTCGCGGTCGGCCCGTGGCGGCAGGCCTCCGCCGCGGACCGGGGCCTTGGCGCGCCGGTCGCGGTCGGCGGCGCGCTGGGCCTTGGGCCAGCCGGTGAAGTAGACCTCGCCGAGGCCGGCGCCGCCGCCCGGCGGCGCGCCCCGGTGGCGGTGGTCGCCCAGGCCGGCCGGGCCGCGCGCCGCGGCGCCGCCC
>NZ_JBHYMQ010000015.1:0-81747 GCF_042742985.1 Streptomyces sp. NPDC058864
AACCCGGACCGCCCGCCATGCACATAAATATGCGGTACAGAATGCCCACCCCGGAGGCCCCGCCCCCGGCCCACCCAACGGACAGAGCGCAGACCCGCACCAACCGTCCCCGGGGCAATCGGGCGGGCGGCGGGAAACCGCCCGCCGCAGGCGCAAACGACCCGCACACGACAACCGACCCGCACGAACAACTACCGCAGGCGCCCCAGCGCCCCCCGCACGCGCCGCACATCCCGCAGACGGCGCTCATACGTCGCCCCCACCCCCAGCAGGAGGACGCCCGCCAGGGCGAGCGGCACCCAGCGGGGGACCGCGCCGAGGGCCTGGGCGATGTAGGGCGCCAGTTCGTGCAGCGCGTCGAGCGCGAGCACGCCCGCCCCCAGCAGGAGCGGCGCCGCCAACCGGTGGCGGGCACCGACCAGCAGCACGGCGAGGGCGGACGCCCCCAGGGCGAGGGGCCGGACCCAGCCGGGGTCGCCCCAGGCGGCGGCGAGGCTGGGGAGGAGGGTCGCGGCGAGCCCGGGGGCGTAGGCGGCCCAGGACGAGAACGCGGGGTCGCGGCGCCGCCGCAGCGCGCCGACGGTGAGGGCGGCGACCGTGACGGGGAGCGTGTACGCCTCCGGTGCGTCGACGTCGGACGCCGCGAGGCGCACCCAACTGGCCGCGATCATCAGGCAGGTCGCGACGTACCCGAGCCACCGCCGGTCCGTGCGGAGCGCGGCGACGGCCGCGGCGAGGACGCCCGCGAGGGCGAGCGCCAGGGCGAGCAGTGCGGGGTCGTCGGCGGCGAGGGCGATCCCGAGGAGGGCGGCGGCGTGGCCGGGGTGCTCGAAGGGGCGTCCGGGGGTGCGGAGGGCGGCGGCCTGGGCGGCCGCGGCGATCGCGAGGAGGGCGAACGCGGCGGCGTGGACGGGCAGTCCGGTCCAGACGAGGCCCGCCGCGCAGGCGACCACGGCGGAGGCGGTCACCACGCGGGTGCGGGACGCCGCGGCGTACAGCGCGCCGAAGCAGGCCAGCAGCACGGCGAGCACGGTGAGCGTCGTCGTGCGCTCCGGGTGGGCCCAGGCGACGGCCGTCGCGGCGAGCCCGCACGCGGTCACCAGGGCGGTCCAGGTGAGCGCCCGGGCCGACAGCGCGAGCAGGGCGGCCACGACGACGAGCCGTACGGGCAGCGGACCGGGCACGCAGACGGCGACCGCGGCCTGCACCAGGGCGGCGGAGGCGGCGAGCGGGGCGTACGGGGTGCCGCGGTGCAGCCGTGCTGCCGCGGCCAGTTCGGCGGCGAGCAGGGCGGCCACCGCGACCGCGCTGTACGGGCCCTCCCACACGTCGGGCGCGACGACGCCCACGGTCAGCGAGGGCAGCGCCCACAGCAGAGCGAGGGCGTGCGCCGCGGCGGCTCCGGCCGCGAGTCCCGCGGCCACCGGGCGAGAACGGTCCGGGACGGCGAAGGCCGCGGCAGCCAGCACGACCGCCGCGCACACCAGGTACCCCGGCACGATCCAGTCGCCGGTGACACCGGTCCGGACGACCCCGCCCGCGGCGCCCACGACGGCGAGCGCCGCGACCCCGGAGAGCATCCCGGACACGGCGGCGGGCACGGCGGGGCGGAGCGCGACGGCGAGCGCCACCGCCGCGGCGCCCAGCAGCAGCGCGCCGGCGCGCAGTGCCGCTCCGCCGTCGCCGGCCGATACGGAGAGTCCGCCCGCGGTGAGCAGTCCGGCCGCCCCGACGGCCGTGCCGGCGACGGCGGCGGTGATCCGCGTCCCGCGCCCGCCGGTCAGGAGGGCGGCCGCCGCGTCGAGCGCGGCTGTGACGAGCAGGGCGGCCGCGATGCCGTACGCCGACTCCGCGGCCGACGCCCAGAGCACCAGGGGGAGCTGACCGATCGCCACGGCGAAGGGCACCGGCAGCACGAGCCGCCCGAGCGCCTTCCCGTACCCGGCCCAGAGCGCGGCGACGACGGCCAGGGACACGGCGGCGTAGCGCAGTCCGTCGGCGCCGGCGAAAGCGACGCGGTGCAGCGCGTACGCGTCGAGCAGCAGCAGGACGAGGCCGAGGCAGGCGACCACCTCGGCCGTGGCGGCCAGCGTGCGGCGCATCAGCAGCGCGGGGACGCCGGTCGCGGCGAGCGTCAGGGCGCCCAGGACGGCGGCCCGGCCGCCGATGCCCAGCCGGCCCCAGCTGATGACGGTGAACGCGACGGCGGCGACCGCCAGCAAGGCACCACCCAGGGCGAGCAGCAGGTTCTGCACCGCGCGCGGCGACGTCTCGCGCCGCGGCGGGGCACCCCACGGCGCGCCCGGCCCGGCGCCCCACGGCGCGGGCGGGTACGGCGGGCGCAGCTGGGCCAGCAACTGCCCGCGCCGCACCAGGAGGCGGCCGCGTTCGGCGTCCAGCCGCAGGAGCGCGCGGTCGGTCTCGCGCAGTTCCTCGGCGACCGCCCCGACGAGGGGCAGCGCGCAACGCGGGCACGCGGGCGGCACCGTCGCGGGCAGGTGGGCGCCGCACGCGGGGCAGCGGTCGTGCGGCGGGGGCATCGTCTCCATGGCTCGGAGTGTGGCGCGGCCCACGTGGCCGGGCATGCGCGCCGGTACTCAGATCCGGCCTGAGTACGCACACTGGCCTCATGGACTGGAGCCGTTACCGCTTCCGCAGTCTGTGGCGGATCGCCGCCCCGCCCGAGGTCGTGTACGGCCTCCTGGAGCGTCCGCACGAGTACCCGGCCTGGTGGCCCCAGGTCCGCGAGGTGCGGCAGACCGGCGAGACCGCCGGCGTCCTGCGCTTCCGCTCGGTCCTGCCGTACGACCTGTTCGTCACCGCGCACCAGACCCGCCGCGATCCGCGGGCCCGGGTCCTGGAGGCGGCGATGTACGGGGACCTGGAGGGGTGGGTGCGCTGGACGGTCGGCGCGGACGGCGCGGGCGGCGGCACCCGGCTCCTCTTCGAGGAGGACGTGGTCGTCAACAAGCCGCTGATGCGGCGGCTGGCCGTGCCGTGCCGGCCGCTGTTCCGGGCGAACCACGCCCTGATGATGCGGCAGGGGCGACGCGGCATGGCCGCCCGGCTGCGCGCGGAGGACGCACCCGGCCGGGAAGCCGTTTGAACGCAGCCGCCCGTGCCCTGTATTGTTCAGGTCGTCCCGGGCGATTAGCTCAGCGGGAGAGCACTTCGTTCACACCGAAGGGGTCACTGGTTCGATCCCAGTATCGCCCACCCTCACGAAGGGCCGGTCCATCACGGACCGGCCCTTCGTCGTGCGGCTATGCCGCCGGCTCCTCGGGGGCCCGCAGCGGCGACGGCCGCAGCGGCCAGGCCGGGTCGACGCGGTCGTCCGTGCCGCTGCGGGCGAACCACGCCTGCAGCCCCCGGGCCTGGCCCGCGTGCCAGACGGCCTGCCGGGCGTGCAGTTCGGCGGGCGGCAACCCGCCGATCCGCGCCGCGAAGCGGTGTCCCAGCGTCCGTACGAGGGCGAGCGCGGCGAGCGCGTCCGCCGCGGCGTCGTGGGCGTCGGTCAGCACCACGCCGTAGTGGGCGCACAGGTCGGTCAGGGTGCGGCGGCCCTTGCGGTAGCGGTCGAGGTGCTTGTCCAGGACCCGGGGATCGAGGACGCGCAGCGGGCCGCGGACCAGGTATGCGTCGAGCGCCATGCCGCGGTGGCGCCTCAACTCCCGGTCGAGCAGCGTCAGGTCGAAGGGCGCGTTCATCACCACCAGCGGCACGCCGGCCGCGGCCTGGTCGGCCAGGGCGCGTGCCAGTTCCTCCACCACCGGGCCGGGACGGCGTCCGTTGGCCCGGAGGTAGTCGTCGTCCAGCCCGTGCACCGCGCGGGCCCCTTCGGGCACCGGGACCCCCGGGTCCACCAGCCAGCGCGTCGTCCTGGCGGGTGTGCCGGGGGCGTCCTCGACCACCAACGCGGCCGAGACGACCCGGTCGTGCTCCACGTCGACCCCCGTGGTCTCCGTGTCGAAGGCGGCCAGCGGGCCGTCGTACCAGTGCGGCATGGCGCACCTCCCGTGCGGATCGCAGGATTTGGCGGCCGGCAGGCCGCCCTTACGGTACGTACCCGTGACCGCACGTCACCGAACCGCAACGGTTTGCGACTTGTCGCTGGTGGGGATGAAGATGGCAACGGGGATCACCAGGATTCCCGGGCCCGGAAAGGCACGGAGAGCGATGGCGCTCGAGCAGCCCGGCCCGGGTGGGCTGCTGTCCGAGCGGAACGCACCGCTGCGCGGCGGACTCGCCACCACCAGCTGCATGGAAACCCTCCAGGTGGGATACCTGCACGCGGTGGCCGCCGCCGCCGGTTGTTCGCTCGCCCAGCCCTTCCCGGACAACGGCATCGACTGGCACATAAGCCACAGTTCACACGGCCACGCCGTGGACGACGAGGTCACGATCAAGGTTCAGCTCAAGTGCACCTACCAGGTCGCCCCGCGGCCTCCCGGTCCGACCTTCGGGTTCACCCTCGAGAACGAGCACCTGGTGAAGCTGGCCCGGAACCCGGTCTCGGTGCACAAGATCCTCGTGGTGATGCTCGTGCCGCGCACCCAGGAGGAGTGGCTGCGCGCCAGCCACGACCGGCTGGAGCTGCGGCACTGCTGCTACTGGACGAACCTGGCCGGCCAGGCGGTGACCGGCCGGCGCAAGACCACCGTGCGGATACCCACCGCGCGGATCTTCGACGACCGGGCCCTGTGCGAGATCATGACGCGGGTCGGGGCGGGAGGGAGGCCCTGATGAGCCGGACGGCCGACGACGCACTCGTCCCGCCCGACCCCGAGCGGGTCGACCCCGGCGTCCTCGTCGCGCTGCTCGCCCGCCACGGCTGGCGGCTGCGCGGCGGCGCCCCGGGGCGCTACACGCGCTGGACGCCCCCCGGCGAGCCCGGGTCCGCCGCCCGGACCAGCCTCCTGGTGCCCGAGCGGCACGGCGCGGGTGCCCGCTACGCCGACCACGCCGAACTGCTGGGCGAGGCCCTGGACGCCCTCGCCCGCTGCGGCGAGCCCTCGGCGCGCGAGGTGCTGACGGCGCTGGCCGTCCCGGGCGACGAGATCCGCTGGCACCGCGAGCGGCCGCCGGCCGCGGGCGCGGCCGTGCCGTGGACGGCGGCGGAGCAGTTGCGCGCCGCCGCCCGCGCCATGCTCATGTCCGCGGCCCGCGCCGAACGCGACCGCTTCGGCTACTTCGGCGCGCGCCACACCGGGCACGCCGACGCCTTCCTGGAGCGGGTGCTGGTCGGTGACGCGCCGGGGCACCAGCTGACCGCGTACGTGCCGGTCCCCGAGGGCCGCCGCACCGTGGGCACGCTGCTGCGCGCCCTGCAGGCCACCCGGGACGCGGTGGACTACCAGCGGACCACCGGGGGCATGGAGGCCTTCGACGCGGCCGTCGGCCTCGGTGTCTGCCACGAACTGGCCGAGTCGCTGATCCGGATGGTCCGCGGCACCGAGGGCGTGGCGGTCACCCTCGCCTGGGCCCCGGCGGCCGGTCCGCCCGCGGGGTTCGCGACCGTGCCCGAGCCGGTCGAGTTCTCCCCTGGCGACCTCCCCGCGCTGGAGGCCGCCAGTGATCGTTACGTGCGCGAGGAACCCTCGGTCGACGTGCGTGTCACCGGCACCGTCACCCGGCTGCGACGGCCGCGTCCCTCCGGGGGAGGCACCATCCGGCTGCGCGTCCTGGCCGGTGCCGACGTCCGCCACGTACGCGTCCGCCTGCCGGAGGAGGGGTACCGGATCGCCGCCCAGGCGCACCTGGTCGGGTTGCCCGTCCGGCTCTCCGGCCGGCTGGAGCGGCGGACCGGGTTCCGCCATCTCACCCACCCGTCCGCGCCGGCCCCCGTCCACGTCGACGAGGCCGACCGCGACCGGCTGATGAAGGCCCTGCACGGCGGCGTCGACACTTTCGAGGACTCCTTCGGGGGCTGACCGGGCACCCGCCGGCCGGCGGCCGCGACCGCCCGGCGCTATCGCTTCGCGGGGCACCGGTGCGGCTCGGTAGGATTCAGCGGTGCAGCTTTCCGCTGCCGGACCCAGTGGGACATACGTCAGGAGAGACCGGTGTCAGACGTCCGTGTGATCATCAAACGCGATTCCGAGGAGCAGGAAGAGCGGCTGGTCACGACGGGCACGACGGCGGCCGAGCTTTTCGACGGCGACCGCACCGTCGTCGCCGCCCGCGTCGGGGGCCAGCTGAAGGACCTCGCGTACGAGGTCGCCGACGGTGACGAGGTCGAGCCCGTCGGGATCGCCAGCGAGGACGGCCTCAACATCCTGCGCCACTCCACCGCGCACGTGATGGCCCAGGCCGTGCAGGAGCTCTTCCCGGAGGCCAAGCTCGGCATCGGCCCGCCGATCAAGGACGGCTTCTACTACGACTTCGACGTCGAGAAGCCGTTCCACCCCGACGACCTCAAGCGCATCGAGAAGAAGATGCAGGAGATCGTCAAGCGCGGCCAGCGCTTCTCCCGCCGTGCCGTCGACGACGACGCGGCCCGCGAGGAACTCGCCGACGAGCCCTACAAGCTGGAGCTGATCGGCCTCAAGGGCTCCGCCGCCGAGGCCGCCGAGGGCGCCTCCGCGGAGGTCGGCGCCGGCGAACTGACCATCTACGACAACCTGGACGCCAAGACCGGCGAGCTGTGCTGGAAGGACCTCTGCCGCGGTCCCCACCTGCCCAGCACGCGGATCATCCCGGCGTTCAAGCTGATGCGCTCGGCCGCCGCCTACTGGCGCGGCAGCGAGAAGAACAAGCAGCTCCAGCGCATCTACGGCACCGCCTGGCCGTCCAGGGACGAGCTGAAGGAGTACCTGGACTTCCTCGTCGAGGCCGAGAAGCGCGACCACCGCAAGCTCGGCGCGGAGCTCGACCTGTTCTCCATCCCGGAGCAGATCGGCTCGGGCCTGGCGGTCTTCCACCCCAAGGGCGGGATCGTCCGCCGGGTCATGGAGGACTACTCGCGCCGCCGGCACGAGGAGGAGGGCTACGAGTTCGTCTACACCCCGCACGCCACCAAGGGGAAGCTCTTCGAGACCTCGGGCCACCTGGACTGGTACGCCGACGGCATGTACCCGCCCATGCAGCTCGACGAGGGCGTGGACTACTACCTCAAGCCCATGAACTGCCCGATGCACAACCTGGTCTTCGACGCGCGCGGCCGCTCGTACCGTGAACTGCCGCTGCGTCTGTTCGAGTTCGGCACCGTGTACCGCTACGAGAAGTCGGGCGTCGTGCACGGCCTCACCCGTGCCCGCGGCTTCACCCAGGACGACGCGCACATCTACTGCACCAAGGAGCAGATGGCGGACGAGCTCGACAAGACGCTCACCTTCGTCCTCAACCTGCTGCGCGACTACGGCCTGACCGACTTCTACCTGGAGCTGTCCACCAAGGACCCGGAGAAGTTCGTCGGTTCCGACGAGATCTGGGAGGAGGCCACCGAGACGCTGCGGCAGGTGGCCGAGAAGCAGGGCCTCCCGCTCGTTCCCGACCCGGGCGGCGCCGCGTTCTACGGCCCGAAGATCTCCGTCCAGGCCAAGGACGCCATCGGCCGCACCTGGCAGATGTCGACCGTACAGCTCGACTTCAACCTGCCGGAGCGCTTCGACCTGGAGTACACGGCGGCCGACGGCACCAAGCAGCGCCCGGTCATGATCCACCGTGCGCTCTTCGGTTCCATCGAGCGCTTCTTCGCGGTGCTGCTGGAGCACTACGCGGGCGCCTTCCCGGCGTGGCTGGCCCCCGTCCAGGCGGTCGGCATCCCGATCGGCGACGCGCACGTGTCCTACCTGCAGGACTTCGCCGCCGAGGCGAAGAAGAAGGGCCTGCGGGTCGAGGTGGACGCCTCCGCCGACCGGATGCAGAAGAAGATCCGCAACGCGCAGCGGAGCAAGGTGCCCTTCATGGTCATCGTCGGTGACGAGGACATGGCGGCCGGCTCGGTCTCCTTCCGCTACCGGGACGGCTCGCAGAAGAACGGCATCCCGCGCGACGAGGCGATCGCCGAGATCGCCAAGGCCGTCGAGGACCGCGTCCAGGTCTGAGCCGCCGGCACGACGCACGGCGACGGGCCCCCGGAGGTCAGCCCTCCGGGGGCCCGCCCGCGTCCGGCCGCTCGTCGGCGCGGCGGAAGCTCTTGGTGAGCCAGGCCGAGAAGGATCCGACGACCGCGCCGATCAGGACGACGCCCAGGAACATCACGCCGACCGCGATGACCCGCCCGCGCACCGTCACCGGCACCAGGTCGCCGTAGCCGGTCGTGGTGATCGTGGAGCACAACCACCACACCGACTCGCCGTAGGTGCGGATCTGCCCGCCAGGAGCGTCGTGCTCGTCCGCGTAGACCTGCAGGCTCGCGACGAAGCCGAGGAGCAGCGCGCTCAGCCCCGCGTAGGACATGACCCGGGCCTCCAGGGAGATCCGCGGCTGCATGTGACGGTCCTGGACCCTCCCGTAGATCTGCAGCAGGCGCAGCGGGCGCAGCAGCGGCAGGACGACCACGACCAGGTCGAGCCAGTGCCGGCGGACCCAACTCCAGCGGTGCGGTGCGACGGCCACCCGCACCAGGTAGTCCAGTACGAAGAACCCCCAGGTCACGACGGTGAGCAGGAGCAGCAGGTCGGACCAGCCGGGGGGCAGGTCCGGGGCGAGCACGCGCACCGCGTACGTGACGAGGAACACCAGGGACGCGATGGACAGCGGCACGCTGCCCCGGCGTTCCCACTCCCGCAGCCGCCGCTCCTCATCCATGGGCATGGGGCCAGCATCGTGCCCCGCGGCCGGGAGTGCCCCCGGCGACACGCAGGGCCGTGACGACGCCATATGCTGCAAGGCATGACGAGTGAGCCGGAACTGCAGAACGGAGTGGGGACGCAGGACGCGTTCCAGCGCCTGTGGACGCCGCACCGCATGGCGTACATCCAGGGCGAGAACAAGCCGACCGGCCCCGGGGCCGGGGACGGCTGCCCCTTCTGCGTGATTCCGGAGATGAGCGACGAGGACGGGCTGGTCATCGCGCGCGGCGACGCCGTGTACGCGGTCCTCAACCTCTACCCGTACAACGGCGGCCACCTGATGGTGGTGCCCTACCGCCACGTCGCGGACTACACCGACCTCGACGGACCGGAGACCACCGAGCTCGCCGAGTTCACCAAGCGCGCCATGGTCGCGCTGCGCTCGGCCTCGGGCGCGCACGGCTTCAACATCGGCATGAACCAGGGCACCGTGGCGGGCGCCGGGATCGCCGCGCACCTGCACCAGCACGTGGTGCCGCGCTGGGGCGGGGACACCAACTTCATGCCGGTGGTCGGCCACACCAAGGTCCTGCCGCAGCTCCTCGCCGACACCCGCAAGATGCTCGCCGACGCCTGGCCGGCCGGCTGACCCGGCCGGCAGATCCGGGCGGCAGATCCGGGCGGTCCGCCCGGGGCGCGTCAGTAGACGTCGGCCTCGCTGGGCGAGGCGTCCTGCACCACGTTGCTCAAGATGGACGAGCGGTTGTCGAACTTCGTGACGTCCACGCCGTTCTCCCTCATGACCGAGATGGCCGCGGAGTGCACCGCGCGCAGGATCGGGGTGGCTGCACGCAGCGCGTCGTCGGCCATGAAACGGTGCGTCCACGGGGTCGAGACCCAGGTGTGCCGGAGCCCGAAGGGCTCGGGCAGGGTGATCTTGCCGCCGAGGTGGTCGAGTATCTGGGGGAAGCGGGTCAGGGGGGCGCGGGCGGCGAGCCGCACCACCTCGTCGCTCGCCACGAGCGGCAGCTGGACCTTCTTCTTCTCCCAGAACTTGTAGGGGTGGGCCACCTCCTTCTCCTTGGCCTCCGGAGCGGTGGTGAACAGGGAGTGCACGGGTCCGAGGACGTGTCCGGTCACCTCGACGCGCAGGGTGCTCGCCAGCACGGTCACGGTGACCATCATGGTGATCACCAGCTGGCCGTCCCAGACCACGAACTGCACGCCCAGGTAGTGCCGGTCGCCCTTGTCGAACTGCTGCTCGTTGCAGATGCGCTGGACCTCGAAGTCCCGGACGGTGTAGCCGTCGACGTTCGAGCCGGTGGGCCGGGTGATCTTCTTGGCGCCCGCGCCGACGTGGGAGACGATCCAGTGCTGCACCAGGGGCTTGGGGAAGCCGCCGGTGTGCAGCGGGCCGCGCTGCAGGTCGCGCAGCTTGCCGTGGATCGCCTTGATGACGTCCCAGCTGCGGAACGGGTGGATCTCGCTCAGGCCCTCGCGCGGGGCCAGTTCCTCGGCCATGCGCCACGCGCCCCAGCGGGCCCCCATGCCGAGCACGCCCTTGGGGCCGGCGTAGAACACCACGTTGCTCCGCTGCTCGGCGGAGAGCTTGGCGAGGTTCTGGCGCAGGGTCTCGGCCTTGGTCTGGTTGGGGTTGCGCGGCACGGCCTCGGGGATCTTGGCGCCGACGCCGCTGCCGGAGACCAGGCCCGCCCAGCGGTCGCGCAGGTCCTTGGCGGTCTGCTCGCAGATCCGCTTCGCCCAGAACCAGCCGAGGATCGGCGCCACCATCATCACCCGCAGGTACTGCGACCAGAAACCGGTCAGCGGCGGGTTGAGGACGAACAGGACGGCGAAGAAGCCGACCACGACCAGCACCACCGAGCCGAGCAGCCCCGCCCGGGAGCCCTCGGACTTCCTCACGACGGCGCGGAGTTGGAAGGCGCCCAGCCAGACCAGCACGCCGGGCAGGAAGAGCAGGCCGAACACGGCCATGACCGCCGTCAGTCTGTTGTCGCGCTCCTGGCGGATCCGGTTGGCGGCCAGGCAGTGCTCGACCACCGTCTGCGGCTCCGCGCCGAAGGACTGCACCAGCTCGTTGCGCCCGGCGCCGAGCATCCGGTTCTGCACGGCGCGGGCGAAGGCCTCGCCCAGGTTCGCCCGCAGCAGCTTGACCTTGGCCTCCTTGACCGAGGACATGCCCTCGTCGGCCGCCGAAAGGGTCTGCAGAGGGCTGTCCCGGTACGCGGCGGACGCGAGCGCCTGGGTGGCCCCCGTCTGGCCGTCGACACCGCTCAGCGGTATCTGCGCGCCCGGGCTCAGGAAGTCGAAACCGTCGGTCACTGCCGCCCCCTTCTGGTCCCCGCCCGCGCGGAAGTGAACCCGCCCGGCCCTTTCCCCGGCCGCGGCACCGGCACACCTGCGACGCCGCCCACCCAGCGTATACGGGGCGTGTGACGTGCGTCATCGGCCCGGCGGAAGAAGATCGTCCGCCGGGCCGTCAACCTCCCCCGTCAGGGGGTCACTTACCGGACTCCTGCGCGTGCTGCTCCCTCAGCTTCTGCGCCAGCTGAGGCGGCATCGGCTCGTGCCGGGCGTAGCTGCGGCCGTACCGTCCGGTGCCGTGCGACAGCGACCGCAGGTCGACCGCGTAGCGTCCGATCTCGATCTCCGGTACCTCGGCCCGCACCAATGTGCGTCCCAGGCCGACCGGTTCGGTGCCCAGCACCCGGCCGCGGCGCCCGGACAGGTCGCTCATGACCGGACCGACGTACTCGTCCGGCACCATCACCCGGATCTCGCTGACCGGTTCCAGCAGGTGGATGCGGCACTGTGTGGCCGCCTCGCGCAGGGCGAGCGCGCCCGCCGTCTGGAAGGCGGCGTCGGAGGAGTCCACCGAGTGCGCCTTGCCGTCGACCAGGGTGATGCGGATGTCCTCGACCGGGAAGCCGAGGGCCACGCCCCTGGCGGCCTGGGCGCGGACGCCCTTCTCCACCGAGGGGATGAACTGCCGCGGTACCGCCCCGCCGACGACCTTGTCGACGAACTCGATGCCGGAGCCGACCGGCAGCGGCTCGACCTCGATGTCGCAGATGGCGTACTGGCCGTGCCCGCCGGACTGTTTGACGTGCCGTCCGCGCGCCGTCGACCGCTCGCCGAAGGTCTCGCGCAGCGCCACCTTGTGCGGCACCGCGTCGACCTGCACGCCGTAGCGCGTGCGCAGCCGCTCCAGCGCCACGTCCATGTGTGCCTCGCCCAGGCACCACAGCACGACCTGCCGGGTGTCGGGGTTCTGCTCCAGCCGCATCGTGGGGTCCTCGGCGACGAGCCGGGACAGGCCGACGGACAGCTTGTCCTCGTCGGCCTTGCTGTGCGCCTGGATCGCGACCGGCAGCAGGGGGTCCGGCATCAGCCAGGGCTCCATGAGCAGCGGGTCGTCCTTGGCGGAGAGGGTGTCGCCGGTCTCCGCCCGGGTCAGTTTGGCGACGCAGGCCAGGTCGCCCGCGACGCAGTGCGGAACCGTCCGCTGCTGCTTGCCGAACGGCGAGGACAGGGCGCCCACGCGCTCGTCGACGTCGTGGTCCTCGTGGCCGCGGTCCTCCAGGCCGTGACCGGAGACGTGGACCGTCTCGTCGGGGCGCAGGGTGCCGGAGAAGACCCGCACGAGGCTGATCCGCCCCACGTACGGGTCGGAGGAGGTCTTCACGACCTCGGCGGCCAGCGGCCCGTCCGGGTCGCAGGTGAGCTGCGTGTGCGAGGTGCCCTGGGGCGTGGTGACCTGCGGGACCTCGCGTTCCAGCGGCGTCGGGAAGCCACCGGTGACCAGCTCCAGCAGCTCCACGGTGCCGATGCCCTGCTTGCAGCCCTCGGCGGCCGGCGCGGCGGCCAGCACGGGGTGGAAGGAGCCGCGTGCCACGGCCCGCTCCAGGTCCTGGACCAGCGTCTTGAGGTCGAGCTCCTCGCCGCCGAGGTAGCGGTCCATGAGGGTCTCGTCCTCGCTCTCGGCGATGATCCCCTCGATCAGCCGGGCGCGTGCCTCGTCCAGCTCCGGCAGCTGCCCGTCGTCCGGCGGGCGCTCCTCGCGCTTGCCGGAGGAGTAGTCGTAGACCCGCTGCGACAGCAGGCCGATGAGTCCGGTCACGGGTGCGTGGCCGTCCGCGGTCTCCTCGCCGTGCAGCGGGAGGTACAGCGGCAGCACCGAGTCGGCGGAGTCGCCCCCGAAGGCCTCACGGCAGGTCTCGGTCATCTCGTCGAAGTCGGCCCGCGCCGCCTCCAGGTGCGTGACGACGACCGCGCGCGGCATGCCGACCGCCGCGCACTCCTCCCAGACCATGCGGGTGGCGCCGTCGACGCCGTCGGCCGCCGAGACGACGAAGAGGGCCGCGTCCGCTGCCCGCAGACCGGCCCTGAGCTCCCCCACGAAGTCGGCGTACCCGGGGGTGTCCAGCAGATTGACCTTGATCCCGTCCCACTCCACCGGTACCAGCGAGAGCTGTACCGAGCGTTGCTGACGGTGCTCGATCTCGTCGTGGTCGGAGACGGTAGCGCCGTCGGCCACGTGCCCGGCGCGGTTCACCGCCCCTGTCGCCAGGGCGAGCGCCTCGACCAGTGTCGTCTTCCCGGAGCCACTGTGGCCGACCAGCACCACGTTGCGCACGTCCTCGGGCCGGCCGGCCGCCAATGCCCTTCCGGCGGCTCCCGGACCTGCATCTCTCCTGTCGCCCATGTGCCTCGCCTCCCGGTCCGTCACGGCATGGGGACTGGCGCCACGGGAGACCACCCGCCCAGGGCGGTCTGCAGTGACGCCCGCGGTAATTCGACCTTCCCACGCCCGTCACGGTGCGTCCATACGTCGTACGTGCCGCGGCAGGACGGGAGCCACGGAGCCGTGCCGGATCGCGCCTGGCTACGATGGGCCAGCCGGGCGGCCGACGGGGCCGCGCCGGGGCACCCTCGAACCCCTCCGGGAAGGCCATGCTGAACAAGTACGCGCGTGCTTTCTTCACGCGTGTCCTCACACCGTTCGCCGCGTTCCTGCTGCGCCGGGGCGTCAGCCCCGACACGGTCACGCTGATCGGCACGGGAGGCGTGGTCGCGGGAGCGCTGGTCTTTTACCCCAGGGGCGAGTTCTTCTGGGGCACGGTCGTCATCACGCTCTTCGTCTTCTCCGACCTGGTCGACGGCAACATGGCCCGCCAGGCGGGCGTCTCCAGCCGCTGGGGCGCCTTCCTGGACTCCACCCTGGACCGGGTCGCCGACGCGGCCATCTTCGGCGGGCTGGCGCTGTGGTACGCCGGGGGCGGGAACGACCTCGTGCTGTGCGCGGTGACGATCTTCTGCCTGGCCAGCGGCCAGGTGGTCTCGTACACCAAGGCGCGCGGTGAGAGCATCGGACTGCCGGTCGCGGTGAACGGCCTGGTCGAGCGGGCCGAGCGACTGGTGATCTCACTGGTGGCCTGCGGTTTCGCCGGGCTCCACAAGTTCGGCGTCCCCGGCATCCAGTGGCTGCTGCCGATCGCCCTGTGGATCGTGGCCGTCGGCAGCCTGGTGACGCTGGTGCAGCGGGTGATCACCGTGCGCCGCGAGGCCTTCGAGGCCGACGCGGCGGCGCACGAAGGGAGCGGGACGGCGTGAAGGACGGGCTGACCGACGCGCTGTACGGACTGGGCTGGGGCGCGGTCAAACGACTGCCGGAACCCGTCGCCGCACGCCTCGGGCGGTCCATCGCCGACCTGGCCTGGAGCAGGCGGGGCAAGGGCGTGCAGCGCCTGGAGTCCAATCTCGCCAGGGTCGTGCCCGGCGCCGACGAGGCGCGGCTGCGCGAGCTGTCCAAGGCCGGCATGCGCTCGTACCTGCGCTACTGGATGGAGTCCTTCCGGCTGCCGGCCTGGAGCAAGGAGCGTGTCCGCACCGCGTTCGAACCCAAGGACCTGCACAACCTGGAGGACGGCCTGGCCTCCGGCCGCGGTGTCGTCCTCGCCCTGCCGCACATGGCCAACTGGGATCTCGCGGGCGCCTGGGTCACCACCCGGCTCGGGGTGCCCTTCGCCACGGTCGCCGAGCGGCTGAAGCCCGAGAGCCTGTACGACCGCTTCGTCGCCTACCGCGAGGGCCTGGGCATGGAGGTGCTGCCGCACACCGGCGGCGCCGCCTTCGGCGCGCTGGCCCGGCGGCTGCGCGGCGGCGGCCTGGTGTGCCTGGTCGCCGACCGGGACCTGTCCTCCTCCGGCGTCGAGGTGGAGTTCTTCGGCGAGGCCACGCGGATGCCCGCGGGTCCCGCCCTCCTCGCCCAGCAGACCGGGGCACTGCTGCTGCCGGTCACCCTCTGGTACGACGACTCGCCCAACCTCCAGGGCCAGGTGCATGCCCCGATCGAGGTGCCGGAGGACGGCACGCGGGCGGAGCGGACCGCCGTCATGACGCAGCGCCTGGCGGACGTCTTCGCCGCCGGCATCGCCGAGCACCCCGAGGACTGGCACATGCTGCAGCGCCTGTGGCTCGCCGACCTCGAACCGCGGCCGGACGCGTCGGCCGGGCAACCCGGGGGGCGCGGCGCGGCGTCCTCCCCGGAGTCCGGCGACCCCATCGACCGCTCCGGAACGGAGAAGCCTTGAGGATCGGGATCGTCAGCCCGTACTCGTGGGACGTCCCCGGCGGCGTCCAGTTCCACATCCGCGACCTCGCCGAGCACCTCATCGCGCTCGGCCACGAGGTCTCCGTCCTGGCGCCGGCCGACGACGACACCCCGCTGCCGCCGTACGTCGTCTCCTCCGGACGCGCCGTGCCCGTGCCGTACAACGGCTCGGTCGCGCGGCTCAACTTCGGCTTCCTGTCGGCCGCGCGGGTGCGCCGCTGGCTCCACGAGGGCGCCTTCAACGTCATCCACGTCCACGAACCCTCCTCGCCCTCGCTCGGCCTGCTGACCTGCTGGGCGGCGCAGGGGCCGATCGTGGCCACCTTCCACACCTCCAACCCGCGCTCCCGGGCGATGATCGCCGCCTACCCGATCCTGCAGGCCGCGCTGGAGAAGATCAGCGCCCGGATCGCGGTCAGCGAGTACGCCCGCCGCACCCTGGTCGAGCACCTGGGCGGCGACGCCGTCGTCATCCCGAACGGCGTCGACGTGGGCTTCTTCGCCGGCGCCGAGCCCAAGACGGAGTGGCAGGGCGGGGACGACCCCGGTGCGGAAGGTGAGCGGACCATCGGCTTCATCGGGCGCATCGACGAGCCCCGCAAGGGCCTGCCCGTGCTGATGAGGGCCCTGCCGAAGATCCTCGCCGAGCGGCCGCGCACCCGGCTGCTGGTCGCCGGACGGGGCGACGAGGCCGAGGCCGTGGAGGACCTGCCCGAGGAGATGCGCGACCGGGTCGAGTTCCTCGGCATGGTCAGCGACGAGGACAAGGCGCGGCTGCTGCGCAGCGTCGACCTGTACGTGGCGCCCAACACCGGCGGCGAGAGCTTCGGGATCATCCTGGTCGAGGCCATGTCGGCGGGGGCGCCGGTGCTCGCCAGCGACCTGGACGCCTTCCGCCAGGTGCTCGACGGGGGCGCGGCCGGTGAGCTCTTCCCCAACGAGGACCCGGACGCGCTGGCGGCCTCCGCCGTGCGGCTGCTGGGCGACACCGAGCGCCGAGCGCAGCTGCGCGAGCTGGGCTCGCGGCACGTCCGGCGCTTCGACTGGTCGGTCGTGGCCGCCGACATCCTCGCGGTGTACGAGACCGTCACCGCGGGCGCCGCGTCGGTCGCCGCCGACGAGCGGGTGGGCCTGCGGGCCCGATTCGGCTTCGCCCGCGACTGAGGCCCCCGGCGGTACGCGCCGGGTGCCGCGGCGGTTCCGGTGCGCCCGGTGCGTGCGGGTGCCCCGGTTGCGTGGCGGTCCGTGGTTCGGGCTGTGACCCGCCCAATGGGTGCGGCGGGCGCGCAGGCTGCCCTGCGGTTCGTGGCTGCACCGGTGATCGTGGCGCCGCAGTGGTCCGGTGCTCGCACGGCGGTCCCAATGGTCCGACCCCGCTTGGGCTGGGTGGTCCGGTGCCCGGTCGGCCCGGCCCGTGGTGCTCCGGTGCCCTGCGGTCCGTGACCGCGGCGGTGCCCGCGCGGCGGGCCGTCGTTCCCGTGCCCCGTGGACCGGCGACCGCGAGGGTGCCCCGCGCAGCGGTCCGGCGGCGGCCGGGGGACCGTACCGCGCGCACCGGTAGCCTTGCGGCCCGTGACCACCTTCATCTGGGTCGCCGTGGCGCTGGTCGCCGTCGGCCTCTACCTGAGCTGGACCGCGGGGCGGCTGGACCGCCTGCACGCCCGCATCGACGCCGCCCGGGCCGCGCTGGACGCGCAGCTGCTGCGCAGGGCCTCCGTGGCGCAGGAGCTGGCCACCGCGGGGGTGCTGGACCCGGCCGCGAGCATCGTGCTCTACGAGGCGGCACACTCCGCCCGGCAGGCGCAGGACGAGCAGCGCGAGGTGGCCGAGAGCGAACTGAGCCAGGCGCTGCGCGCCGTCTTCGCCGAGTCCGACGCGGTCGACGCCGTCCGGGCCGCGCCCGGTGGCCAGGAGGCCGCCCACGAGCTCACCCAGGCGGTGCGCCGGGTGCCGATGGCACGGCGCTTCCACAACGACGCCGTACGTGCCGCCAGGGCGCTGCGCGCGCACCGCAAGGTGCGCTGGTTCCGGCTCGCCGGGCACGCGCCGCGGCCGATGACCTTCGAGATGGACGACGAGCCCCCGGTCGTGCTGACCGTCGAGGGCGTGGCAGGCCACTGAGGATCGATTGGCCCTTTTGCGGTGCACTTCGTGCGGTCCACCATGAAACACAGAGCAGCCATCGGTGTTCCGCCGGTCACCCGTGAGGAGGCCGGCGGACGCCGCGGGCCGCCGCCAACCCGCAGTTGAGTCTCCGAGTGAGGTCCCCGTGTCCACCACGCTTCCCAGCACCCCCGAGTCCCCCGAGACCGGCACCGCCCGCGTCAAGCGCGGCATGGCCGAGCAGCTCAAGGGCGGCGTGATCATGGACGTCGTCACCCCCGAGCAGGCCAAGATCGCCGAGGACGCGGGCGCCGTCGCGGTCATGGCGCTGGAGCGGGTCCCGGCCGACATCCGCAAGGACGGCGGCGTGGCCCGCATGTCCGACCCGGACATGATCGAGGGCATCATCGACGCCGTCTCGATCCCGGTCATGGCCAAGTCCCGCATCGGCCACTTCGTCGAGGCCCAGGTCCTGCAGTCGCTCGGCGTCGACTACATCGACGAGTCCGAGGTCCTCACCCCGGCCGACGAGGTCAACCACTCCGACAAGTGGTCCTTCACCACCCCGTTCGTCTGCGGCGCCACCAACCTGGGCGAGGCCCTGCGCCGCATCGCCGAGGGCGCGGCCATGATCCGCTCCAAGGGCGAGGCCGGTACCGGCAACGTGGTCGAGGCCGTCCGCCACCTGCGCCAGATCAAGAACGAGATCGCCCGCCTGCGCGGCTACGACAACCACGAGCTGTACGCCGCCGCCAAGGAGCTGCGCGCCCCGTACGAGCTCGTCAAGGAGGTCGCCGAGCTCGGCAAGCTGCCCGTGGTGCTGTTCTCCGCCGGTGGTGTCGCCACCCCGGCCGACGCCGCGCTGATGCGCCAGCTCGGCGCCGAGGGCGTCTTCGTCGGCTCCGGCATCTTCAAGTCCGGCGACCCGGCCAAGCGCGCCGCCGCCATCGTGAAGGCCACCACCTTCTACGACGACCCCAAGATCATCGCGGACGCCTCCCGCAACCTGGGCGAGGCCATGGTCGGCATCAACTGCGACACCCTCCCCGAGGCCGAGCGCTACGCCAACCGCGGCTGGTAAGCGCCCCGAGCCCCCGATGGGCAGGCCGGCGACGGCCTGCCCGTCGTCCGTCGCCCCACCCACGTTCCGGAAGGTCCCGCACCGTGTCCAGCAGCACCCCGACCATCGGAGTCCTCGCCCTCCAGGGCGACGTCCGCGAGCACTTGGTCGCACTCGCCGAGGCCGACGCCCTGGCCCGCCCCGTGCGGCGGCCCGAGGAACTGGCCGAGGTGGACGGCCTGGTGGTCCCCGGCGGCGAGTCGACCACGATGTCCAAGCTCGCCACGCTCTTCGGCCTGATGGAACCGCTGCGCGACCGCATCCGGGACGGGCTGCCGGTCTACGGCACCTGCGCCGGCATGATCATGCTCGCCGACAAGATCCTGGACGGCCGGGACGACCAGGAGACCTTCGGCGGGATCGACATGATCGTGCGCCGCAACGCCTTCGGCCGGCAGAACGAGTCCTTCGAGACCACGGTCGAGGTCGAGGGCGTCGAAGGCGGCCCGGTCGAGGGCGTCTTCATCCGCGCCCCCTGGGTCGAGTCCACCGGCAGCGCGGTCGCCACGCTGGCCCGTCTCGACGACGGAACGATCGTCGCCGTCCGCCAGGGCAACCTGCTGGCCACCTCGTTCCACCCCGAACTGACCGGGGACCACCGCGTGCACCGCTACTTCGTGGACATGGTGCGCGCCGCCCGGTGACGTGATCCCGGTAGGATCGCAGTGTTCGTGAAGCAATCGGTGACGTGAAGGAGACAGGCTGATGTCCGGCCACTCTAAATGGGCTACGACGAAGCACAAGAAGGCCGTGATTGACGCCAAGCGCGGCAAGCTCTTCGCGAAGCTGATCAAGAACATCGAGGTCGCCGCCCGTGCCGGCGGTGCCGACGTGTCCGGCAACCCGACCCTCTTCGACGCCATCCAGAAGGCCAAGAAGAGCTCGGTGCCCAACAAGAACATCGACAGCGCGGTCAAGCGCGGCGCCGGTCTCGAGGCGGGCGGCGCCGACTACGAGACGATCATGTACGAGGGTTACGGCCCCAACGGTGTCGCGGTGCTCATCGAGTGCCTCACCGACAACCGCAACCGCGCCGCCTCCGACGTGCGCGTCGCCATGACCCGCAACGGCGGCTCCATGGCCGACCCGGGCTCGGTGTCGTACCTGTTCAACCGCAAGGGCGTCGTGATCGTCCCCAAGGGCGAGCTCGGCGAGGACGACGTGCTCGGTGCCGTCCTGGAGGCCGGCGCGGAGGAGGTCAACGACCTCGGCGAGTCCTTCGAGGTGCTCAGCGAGGCCACCGACCTCGTCGCGGTGCGCTCGGCGCTGCAGGAGGCCGGCATCGACTACGACTCCGCGGAGGCCAACTTCGTGCCCACCATGCAGGTGGAGCTCGACGAGGAGGGCGCCCGCAAGATCTTCAAGCTCATCGACGCGCTCGAGGACAGCGACGACGTGCAGAACGTCTTCGCCAACTTCGACGTCTCCGACGAGATCATGGAGAAGGTCGAGGCCTGATCCGTCCGACAGGACGCACGGCAGGACGGCGGCCCGTGGGGATGACACACCCCCACCGGGCCGCCGTCGTTGTCGGTGGCACCCGATAGCCTCCAGGAACCCGCTGAACGGCTGTCCGAGGGAGGGAGGGGCGCGGTGCGTGTGCTGGGCGTGGACCCGGGGCTGACCCGGTGCGGCGTCGGTGTGGTGGACGGGACTCCGGGCAGGCCGCTGCGCATGGCGGGGGTCGGCGTCGTCCGTACCCCGGCGGAGGCCGACATCGGCCACCGCCTCGTGCTGGTCGAGCGCGGCATCGAGGCCTGGCTGGACGAGTACGCGCCCCAGGCGGTCGCCGTGGAACGGGTGTTCAGCCAGCACAACGTGCGCACCGTGATGGGCACCGCCCAGGCCAGCGCGGTCGCCATCCTGTGCGCGTCCCGCCGCGGGCTGCCGGTGCACCTGCACACCCCCAGCGAGGTCAAGGCCGCCGTCACCGGCAGCGGCCGGGCCGACAAGGCCCAGGTGGGCGCCATGGTCACCCGGCTGCTGCGGCTCGACGCCCCGCCGAAACCCGCCGACGCCGCCGACGCGCTGGCGCTCGCCATCTGTCACATCTGGCGCGGCACCGCGACCAACCGCCTCCAGCAGGCCGTCGCCCGAGCACGAACCCAGGAGCCCAGCACATGATCGCCTTCGTCAGCGGGCCGGTGGCCGCCCTCGCCCCCGACACGGCCGTGATCGAGGTCGGCGGCATCGGGATGGCCGTCCAGTGCTCCCCGGGCACCCTTGCCGCACTGCGCGTGGGGGAGCCGGCCCGGCTCGCCACCTCCCTCGTCGTCCGCGAGGACTCCCTCACCCTGTACGGCTTCGCCGACGACGACGAGCGCCAGGTCTTCGAACTGCTCCAGACCGCCAGCGGGGTGGGCCCCCGGCTCGCCCAGGCCATGCTCGCCGTGCACAGCCCGGACGCGCTGCGCATGGCCGTCGCCACCGGTGACGAGAAGGCGCTCACCGCCGTCCCGGGCATCGGCAAGAAGGGGGCCCAGCGGCTGCTGCTGGAACTCAAGGACCGCCTCGGCGCCCCCGTCGGCGGGGCGGGCGCCGCACGCCCCGCGGTGGCCGCCGGACCCGCTTCGTGGCGCGAGCAGCTGCACGCCGCGCTCATCAGCCTGGGCTACCAGCCGCGCGAGGCCGAGGAGGCCGTCGCCGCCGTGGCCCCGCAGGCCGAGGCGAGCACCGATCCGCAGGTCGGGGCCCTCCTGCGGGCCGCCCTGCAGACCCTGAACCGAGCCCGCTGACCGTAGCCCGCCGACCGTAAGGCGCACCGAAGTGAACTGGGACGACGAGTCCGTACCGACCACCGCCGACCGTCTCGTCGGCGCCGCCGCCGACGGCGAGGACCAGGCCGTCGAGGCGGCGCTGCGGCCCAAGGCGCTGGAGGAGTTCGTCGGTCAGGAGCGGGTGCGCGAGCAGCTCGACCTGGTGCTGAAGGCCGCACGCCAGCGCGGCGGCACCGCGGACCACGTACTGCTCTCCGGGGCCCCCGGACTCGGCAAGACGACCCTGTCGATGATCATCGCGGCCGAGATGGGCGCCCCGATCCGCATCACCTCCGGCCCCGCGATCCAGCACGCCGGGGACCTCGCGGCGATCCTCTCCTCACTCGCCGAGGGGGAAGTGCTCTTCCTCGACGAGATCCACCGGATGTCCCGGCCCGCCGAGGAGATGCTCTACATGGCGATGGAGGACTTCCGGGTCGACGTCATCGTCGGCAAGGGGCCCGGAGCCACCGCCATCCCCCTCGAACTGCCACCGTTCACCCTGGTCGGCGCCACCACCAGGGCGGGCCTGCTGCCGCCGCCGCTGCGCGACCGCTTCGGCTTCACCGGCCACATGGAGTTCTACGCACCGGCCGAGTTGGAGCGGGTCATCCACCGGTCCGCGCGGCTGCTGGACGTCGACATCGAGTCCGAGGGCGCCGCGGAGATCGCCGGCCGCTCCCGCGGCACCCCGCGCATCGCCAACCGACTCCTGCGCCGCGTACGGGACTTCGCGCAGGTGAAGGCCGACGGCGTGATCACGCGCGAGGTCGCCGCGCAGGCACTGGACGTGTACGAGGTCGACGGCCGCGGGCTGGACCGGCTCGACCGCGCCGTGCTGCGGGCCCTGCTGGGGCTCTTCGGCGGCGGCCCGGTGGGGCTGTCGACACTGGCGGTGGCCGTGGGGGAGGAGCGGGAGACGGTGGAGGAGGTGGCCGAGCCGTTCCTGGTGCGCGAGGGGCTCCTGGCGCGCACGCCCCGCGGCCGGGTGGCCACTCCCGCCGCGTGGGCACACCTCGGACTCGTGCCGCCACAGGGCGGCGGACCCGGGCAAGACGGGCTGTTCGGCCCTTGACGGCGGGGAGACTCGCCGCCGCAGGAACCTCGGTGTAATGCTTGGCGTTGTTCCACCGGCGAACGAACGCTTAGACTCCGCCGACGTCGTACCTCCGGGAGCGACGCCCACAATCCCGTAGACCAGGCCCCAGCGGCCGTGCGAAGGATCGTCAAGACACCATGAATCTGGTTCAAATCCTGCCTTTCGTCCTGATCATCGGTGTCATGCTGCTGATGACCCGCTCCGCGAAGAACCGGCAGCGCCAGGCCACGCAGATGCGTGACCAGATGGCCCCCGGTTCGGGCGTCCGGACGATCGGCGGCATGTACGCCGTCGTCAAGGAGGTCAACGAGGACACGGTCCTGCTGGAGCTGGCCGACGGCGTCCACGCGCACTTCGCGAAGAACGCCATCGCCGCGGTCCTCGACCAGGCCGAGTACGACCGCATCGTCCACGGCATCGACCCGGAGCCCGAGCTCGAGGCGCACGGCGCCGAGGACGTCGAGGACGCCGGGAAGGACGACGAAGCCGTCGACCTGAGCAAGTCCGCCGACGAGGCCGCGGCCGCGGACGCCCCCAAGACGGACGGCACCGACAAGAAGTAACGGCCCGCCCGGTACTTTTCCAGGGTCGGCAAGTCCGTACTACTCATCGTGCCGCCCCGCTGCGCGCAGGTCGCAGGGCGGTTGGACAGGGAGAATCGAGAAGGTGGCAGCACCGAAGAGGGGCCGTAGGCCCTCGGGGAGCCAGGGATACCCCGGGCGGGCGCTGGCAGTGATCCTGCTGGCCATCGTGGCGCTCACCGGAGGGATGTTCCTCTCCGGCCACACCACCCCCCGGCTGGGCATCGACCTCGCCGGCGGTACGAGCATCACGCTGACGGCCAAGAGCGACCAGGCCGGCGCGATCAACAAGACCAACATGGAGACCGCCAAGTCGATCATCGACCGGCGTGTCAACGGTCTTGGTGTCTCGGAAGCCGAAAGCCAGATCCAGGGCGACCGGAACATCATCGTCAACATCCCCAAGGGCACCAACGCCGCGCAGGCCGAGCAGCAGGTCGGCACCACCGCCCAGCTCTACTTCCGGCCCGTGCTCGCCGAGGTGGCCAACACCCCGCCGGCCCCGGCCTCGCCCAGCGGCAGCCCCTCGGGTTCGCCCTCGTCGCCGGCCTCGCCGTCCGCGAGCGCCTCGACCGGCGCCAAGGTCTCCGGCTCCCCGTCCGCCAGCGCCTCGACGCAGGGCCGCGCCGTCACCGACGCGCTGAAGGCCTCGCCGACGCCGTCCGCCCCCGCCTCGGGCGCTCCCGCGCCGAGCCCGTCGCCCTCGGCCGCGGCCCCGGGCAGCGCGCTGGACACCTCGATCCCCGAGGACCTGCAGGCGAAGCTCGCCGCGCTGGACTGCTCCGACGCGAAGACGCGCGCCAACCTGAACCTCAAGGCCAAGCCGACCGACAAGATCGTCGCGTGCAGCCAGGACGGCAACGCCAAGTACGCCCTCGGCCCCGCCGCGGTCGACGGCAAGAACGTCAGCAAGGCCGCCGCGCAGTTCGACACCCAGGGCGGCAACGGCTGGGTCGTCACCCTGAACTTCGACGGCACCGGCTCCAAGGCCTTCTCGAAGATCACCTCGCAGCTATCCCAGCAGCAGCCGCCGAACAACCAGTTCGCGATCGTGCTGGACAACGAGGTCGTCTCCGCCCCCTCGGTGAACCAGACCCTGAGCGGCAGCGCCGAGATCTACGGCAGCTTCACCCAGGAGAGCTCCGAGGAACTGGCGAACGTCCTGTCCTACGGCTCCCTGCCGCTGACCTTCGACAAGTCGGACGTCACCAAGGTGTCGGCGGCGGTCGGCGGCGAGCAGCTGCACGGCGGCCTCATCGCCGGCGGCGTCGGCCTCGCCCTGGTCGTGCTCTACCTGGTCGCGTACTACCGCGGCCTGAGCTTCGTGGCGATCCTGAGCCTCATCGTCTCGGCGATCCTCACCTACGAGATCATGACGCTGCTCGGCCCGGCCATCGGCTTCGCGCTGAACCTGCCGGCGGTCTGCGGCGCCATCGTCGCCATCGGCATCACCGCCGACTCGTTCATCGTCTTCTTCGAACGCATCCGTGACGAGCTGCGCGAGGGCCGCTCCCTGCAGCCGGCCGTGGCCCGCGGCTGGCCGCGCGCCCGCCGCACGATCCTCGTCTCGGACTTCGTGTCGTTCCTGTCCGCCGCCGTGCTCTTCGTGGTCTCGGTCGGCAAGGTCCAGGGCTTCGCGTTCACCCTCGGCCTGACGACGCTGCTCGACGTGGCCGTGGTGTTCCTCTTCACCAAGCCGCTGATGACGATCCTGGCCCGCAAGAAGTTCTACGCCAGCGGACACCCCTGGTCCGGGCTCGACCCGCGCGCCCTGGGCGTCAACCCCCCGCTGCGCCGCACCCGCCGCCCCGCGGCCCGTACCGACGTCAAGGAGGCCTGATGTCCCGGCTCGGCAACCTCGGGCACCGCCTGCACCGAGGCGAGATCGCCTACGACTTCGTCGGCCACCGCAAGCTCTGGTACGGCGTCTCGGTCCTCATCACCGTGGCGGCGATCATCGGTCTCGCCGTGAACGGCCTCAAGCTCGGCATCGAGTTCTCCGGCGGCGCGGTCTTCACCACCCCGAAGACCGAGATGTCGGTCAGCCAGGTCCAGGACAAGGTCGCCGACAACACCGGCGGGCACCAGGCCATCGTGCAGAAGCTCGGCTCCGGCGCCGTCCGCATCCAGATCAGCGACATCTCGCTCAACGAGGCGAAGGAGATCCAGGGCGAGATCGCCACGGATCTGAACGTCAAGGCGAACGACATCGACCCGCAGATCATCGGGCCGAGCTGGGGCGACGAGATCTCCAAGAAGGCCTTCCAGGGCCTGGTGATCTTCATGGTCCTGGTGACGATCTACCTGGCGATCGCCTTCGAGTGGCGCAAGGCCGTGGCCGCCCTGATCGCCCTCATCCACGACCTCACGATCACCATCGGCGTCTACGCGATCGTGGGCTTCGAGGTCACCCCGGGCACGGTGATCGGTCTGCTGACCGTCCTCGGCTACTCCCTCTACGACACCGTCGTCGTCTTCGACGGTCTGAAGGAGTCCACCAAGGACATCACCAAGCAGAACCGCTACACGTACAGCGAGCTGGCCAACCGCAGCCTCAACCAGACCCTGGTGCGTTCCATCAACACCACGGTCGTGGCGCTGCTGCCGGTGGCGGGCCTGCTCTTCGTCGGTGGCGGCCTGCTCGGCGCGGGCATGCTCAACGACATCGCCCTGTCGCTCTTCGTCGGCCTCACCGCCGGTGCGTACTCCTCGATCTTCATCGCGACCCCGCTGGTCGCAGACCTCAAGGAGCGCGACCCGGAGATGAAGGCGCTGCGCAAGCGGGTGCTCGCCAAGCGCGCCGCCGACGCCCGCCGCGGCGGCGACGCCGCGGACGAGCCGCAGGACGCGTCCCCCGCGGACGAGGGCGACCCCGAGGAGGACGACGCCCACGCGGGCGCCGTCGTCGGCAGCCAGCGCACCCAGCCGGCCCGCAACAACCGCGGCCGCAACCGTCCCTCCGGCAAGCGCCGCTGAGGACGGGGCGGACGACGGACGACACGCAGCGACGAAGCACCGAGGAACACAGTCGATGACCACGACGGACGCCACCCCGGAGGGGCTGCGCAGCCTGCTGCTCAGCCGCATCCGGGACGTGCCCGACCACCCGCAGCCGGGCGTGATGTTCAAGGACATCACCCCGCTGCTGGCCGACCCCGCGGCGTTCAACGCGCTGATCGACGCACTGGCCGGGCTCTGCGTCCGGCACGGCGCCGACAAGGTCGTCGGCCTCGAGGCGCGCGGGTTCATCCTCGCCGCCCCGGCGGCCGCCCGCGCCGGCCTCGGGTTCGTGCCCGTGCGCAAGGCGGGCAAGCTGCCCGGTGCGACGCTGGGCCAGGCGTACGAGCTGGAGTACGGCACCGCCGAGATCGAGGTCCACCAGGACGCCTTCTCGGCCGGCGACCGGGTCCTGGTCATCGACGACGTGCTCGCCACCGGCGGCACGGCCGAGGCGTCCCTGGAGCTGATCCGCCGCACCGGTGCCGAGGTCGCGGGTCTCGCGGTCCTCCTGGAACTGGGCTTCCTCGGCGGGCGTGCCCGCCTGGCCCCGTCCCTGGCCGGCGCGCCCCTGGAGGCGCTGATCGCCGTCTGAGCCCCTGGCTCGCCGGAGGCGGGCTCCCGGCCGCGCAAGCGGTGCGGGAGCCCGCCTCCGTACGTTGCGGGGGGCCACGGGGCGGACGGGACGCGGTTCACCCGATCAGATCGCTACCATGGTGTCTCGGAACCTCCCTCCTCGCCCGTCTCCGGCCGGGAGGGGACCAGAAGGAGTGCCCTTGCAAGAAGAGGCCAGGCAGGCTCAGCCGATGACCGCCGCAGACGGGAAGCAGGCGGCTTCCCTCTCCGCGGCTCCTCCCGTCGCGCCCGCCGCACCCCCCGCAGCCGCGGAGGGCAAGGCCGCCAAGCCCGCTCCCGCCGCCCCGGCGGCTCCCGCCCGGCCCGTACGCACTCCCGGCAGCGTGGCCCCGAACCGGCCGGCCACCTCGTCCAACCGTGTCCGCGCCCGCCTCGCCCGGCTCGGTGTGCAGCGGTCCAGCCCGTACAACCCCGTCCTGGAGCCCCTGCTGCGCATAGTCCGCAGCAACGACCCCAAGGGCGACCCGTCGCAGCTGCGCCAGATCGAGCGCGCCTACCAGGTCGCCGAGCGGTGGCACCGGGGCCAGAAGCGCAAGAGCGGCGACCCCTACATCACGCACCCGCTCGCGGTCACCACGATCCTGGCCGAGCTCGGCATGGACCCGGCGACGCTGATGGCCGGGCTGCTGCACGACACCGTCGAGGACACCGAGTACGGTCTCGACGCGCTGCGCCGCGACTTCGGCGACTCCGTCGCCCTGCTGGTGGACGGCGTCACCAAGCTGGACAAGGTCAAGTTCGGCGAGGCCGCGCAGGCCGAGACGGTGCGCAAGATGGTCGTCGCCATGGCGAAGGACCCGCGGGTGCTGGTCATCAAGCTCGCCGACCGCCTGCACAACATGCGCACCATGCGTTACCTGAAGCGGGAGAAGCAGGAGAAGAAGGCCCGCGAGACGCTGGAGATCTACGCCCCGCTGGCGCACCGGCTGGGCATGAACACCATCAAGTGGGAGCTGGAGGACCTCGCCTTCGCGATCCTCTACCCCAAGATGTACGACGAGATCGTCCGGCTCGTCGCCGAGCGCGCCCCCAAGCGGGACGAGTACCTGGCGGTCGTCACCGACCAGGTGCAGCAGGACCTGCGGGCCGCCCGGATCAAGGCGACCGTCACCGGGCGCCCGAAGCACTACTACAGCGTCTACCAGAAGATGATCGTGCGGGGCCGCGACTTCGCCGAGATCTACGACCTGGTGGGGATCCGCGTCCTCGTCGACACCGTCCGCGACTGCTACGCGGCGCTGGGCACCATCCACGCGCGGTGGAACCCGGTGCCGGGGCGGTTCAAGGACTACATCGCGATGCCCAAGTTCAACATGTACCAGTCGCTCCACACGACGGTCATCGGGCCCAGCGGCAAGCCGGTCGAGATCCAGATCCGCACCTTCGACATGCACCGCCGCGCCGAGTACGGCATCGCGGCGCACTGGAAGTACAAGCAGGAGGCCGTCGCCGGCGCTTCCAAGGTGCGCACCGACAGCCCCAAGTCCGCGAAGAAGGACGACGCCGTCAACGACATGGCGTGGCTGCGGCAGTTGCTCGACTGGCAGAAGGAGACCGAGGACCCGGGCGAGTTCCTGGAGTCGCTGCGCTTCGACCTGTCCCGCAACGAGGTCTTCGTCTTCACCCCCAAGGGCGATGTCATCGCACTGCCCGCCGGTGCGACCCCCGTCGACTTCGCGTACGCCGTCCACACCGAGGTCGGCCACCGCACGATAGGGGCGCGGGTCAACGGCCGCCTGGTGCCGCTGGAGTCGACCCTCGACAACGGCGACACGGTGGAGGTCTTCACCTCCAAGGCGGCGGGCGCCGGCCCGTCCCGCGACTGGCTCGGCTTCGTCAAGTCCCCGCGCGCCCGCAACAAGATCCGCGCCTGGTTCTCCAAGGAGCGCCGCGAGGAGGCCGTCGAGCAGGGCAAGGAAGCCATCGCCCGCGCGATGCGCAAGCAGAACCTGCCGATCCAGCGCGTGCTCACCGGCGACTCGCTGGTCACGCTCGCGCACGAGATGCGCTACCCCGACATCTCCGCGCTCTACGCGGCGATCGGCGAGGGGCACATCACCGCGCAGTCCGTCGTGCACAAGCTCGTCGAGGCCCTGGGCGGGGAGGAGGGCGCGACCGAGGACATCGCCGAGGTCACGACCCCGTCGCGCAGCCGCACCAAGCGCCGCTCGGCCGCCGATCCGGGCGTGATCGTCAAGGGCGAGAAGGACGTCTGGGTCAAGCTGTCCCGCTGCTGCACCCCGGTGCCGGGCGACCCGATCATCGGCTTCGTCACCCGCGGCAACGGCGTCTCCGTGCACCGGGCCGACTGCGTGAACGTCGAGTCGCTCTCGCAGCAGCCCGAGCGGATCATCGACGTCGAGTGGGCGCCGACCCAGTCCTCGGTCTTCCTGGTCGCCATCCAGGTCGAGGCACTGGACCGGTCCCGCCTGCTGTCGGACGTCACACGCGTCCTGTCCGACCAGCACGTCAACATCCTGTCCGCCGCCGTGCAGACCTCCCGCGACCGGGTGGCCACCTCGCGCTTCACCTTCGAGATGGGCGACCCCAAGCACCTCGGACACGTCCTGAAGGCCGTCCGCGGCGTCGAGGGCGTCTACGACGTGTACCGCGTGACGTCGGCGCGCCAGCGCTGACGCAGTCACGGCGAAGGGCCCGTACGCCTCGCGTACGGGCCCTTCGCGATGCTCCGGGCCGTGCCCGGCGGAGCCTCAGCCGCCGAACTCGTCCAGGGACTTGAGCGCCTGGTCGAGCAGCGCCTGCCGCCCGTCCAGCTCCCGCTGCAGCTTGTCGGCCCTGGAGGTGTTCCCCGCCGCCCTTGCCGTCTCGATCTGCTCACGCAGCTTGTCGACGGCCGCCTGCAGCTGGCCGGTCAGGCCCGCGGCACGAGCCCTCGCCTCGGGGTTGGTGCGGCGCCACTCGGACTCCTCGGCCTCCTGGATCGCGCGCTCCACCGCGTGCATGCGGCCCTCGATGCGCGGCCGGGCGTCGCGCGGCACGTGGCCGATCGCCTCCCAGCGCTCGTTGATCCCGCGGAAGGCGGCGCGTGCCCCCTTCAGGTCGGTGACCGGGAGCAGCTTCTCGGCCTCGATGGCCAGCTCCTCCTTGAGCGCGAGGTTCTCGCGCTGCTCGGTGTCGCGCTCGGCGAAGACCTCGGAGCGGGCCGCGAAGAAGACGTCCTGGGCGCCGCGGAAGCGGTTCCACAGGTCGTCCTCCGCCTCGCGCTGGGCGCGGCCGGCGGCCTTCCAGTCGGTCATCAGCTCGCGGTAGCGCGCCGCGGTCGGGCCCCAGTCGGTGGAGCCGGAGAGCGCCTGCGCCTCCTCCACCAGCTTCTCCTTGCGCCGGCGGGCGTCCTCGCGCTGCGCGTCGAGCGCCGCGAAATGGGCCTTGCGCCGCTTGGAGAAGACCGAACGGGCGTGGCTGAAGCGGTGCCACAGCTCGTCGTCGGTCTTGCGGTCCAGCCGGGGCAGGCCCTTCCAGGTGTCGACCAGAGCGCGCAGCCGCTCGCCGGCCGCCCGCCACTGCTCGCTCTGCGCCAGCTGCTCGGCCTCGGTGACCAGGTCCTCCTTGGCCGTCCTGGCCTCCTCGGAGGCCTTGGCCTTGGCCACCTTCCGCTCCTCGCGGCGCGCGTCGACCTGCTCGGTCAGCGCGTCCAGCCGCTTGGCGAGGGCGGCCAGGTCGCCGACGGCGTGGGCCTCGGTCACCGCGGTGCGCAGGTGATCGATGGCGGTCAACGCGTCCTTGGGGGCCAGGTCGGTGGTCTTCACCCGGCGTTCGAGGAGGCCGATCTCGACGACGAGGCCCTCGTATTTCCGCTCGAAGTAGGCCAGCGCCTCCTCAGGGGAGCCCGCCTGCCACGAGCCGACTTCGCGCTCGCCATCGGCCGTACGCACGTACACGGTCCCCGTCTCGTCGACGCGGCCCCACGGGTCGCTGCTCACAGCGCCTCCTCCACGTGATGCCCGGCCGTCGCACGGCTCGCGGGCATCGTCCACAGTTCCATTCGGCCGGGCCGTGCCCGGACCGGTCCGACGGTCCGCTCACATCCATGGTGCAGCCGTCGGAGCAGGCACCCTACACAACGCCAACATAGGCGACCGGTGCCCCGGCTGTCCGCATCCCGCACCCGCGAAATTAACCCGCGGGTGCGGGACACGGGGGTCAGGACTTCGCGACCGTCGCCTTGTCGATCACCACGGTGGCGTTCGGGGCGCCGTCCCCGGCGCCGGTCGACTCGCCCGCGGCGGCGATCTTGTCCAGCACCTTCATGCCGGCCGCGCCGATCGTCCCGAACGGGGTGTAGTTCGGCGGCAGCGGGCTGTCCTTGTAGACCAGGAAGAACTGGCTGCCGCCGGTGTGCGCCTGGCCGGTGTTGGCCATGGCCACCGTGCCCGCCGGGTAGCTGCCCCCGGCGATCTCCTTGGCCTTCAGGTTCTCGTCCGGGATGGTGTAGCCGGGGCCGCCGGTGCCCTGACCGGTCGGGTCGCCGCACTGCAGCACGTAGATGCCGCTGGTGGTGAGCCGGTGGCACTTGGTGTGGTCGAAGTAGCCCTTGCCGGCCAGGAACGCGAAGGAGTTGACCGTGTGCGGGGCGTTCTTCGCGTCGAGGTCCAGCGCGATGTCGCCGCAGGTCGTCTTCAGCGAGAGGGTGTACTTCGCCGCGGTGTCGACGGTGACCGCCGGCTCCTTCTTCCACTGCTCCGTGCCGGGGCTGCCCTCGGCGGGCTTGGCGCAGGGGTCGGGCGCCTTGCTCGGCTCCGCGGGGCTGGGGGAGGTGCCCGCGGCCGCGGCGTCGTCCTTCTTGGCGTTGTCCGTGCTGAAGGCGCCGGCCGCCCACGCCGTGGCGCCCGCCGCCAGGACGACCGCGAGCACGGCGGCGACCACCGCGTTGCGCCGCACGGTCTTGCGGTGGGCCTGCACACGGCGCTCATGCTGCCGCTCGAACTTATCCCGGGCGAGCTGGCGCCGCCGCTGATCCTTGGTGACCACTGAGCCGTCTCCCGATGACTTCTGCTCGTCGCGTCCGAATGTGAGTACGCCGCCGATCTTCGCGTCCGGCGCGCCCCCCGTCCAGCGACGTTACTGGTTCGCGATGGCCGCGTTCGCGCCGGTAGGCTCGTGGGGCCGCCATCGTGCGGCACGACCTGCCGAGAACGACAGCCGACAGAAGGACGAACGTGCTCATTGCCGGGTTCCCCGCCGGGGCCTGGGGCACCAACTGCTACGTGGTCGCCCCCGCCGCCGGTGAGGAGTGCGTGATCATCGACCCGGGCCACGAAGCGGCCCAGGGCGTCGCGGACACGCTCGCCAAACACCGTCTCAAGCCCGTCGCCGTCATCCTCACCCACGGCCATCTCGACCACACGGCCTCGGTCGTCCCGGTCTGCGGGGCCCACGGCGTCCCGGCCTGGATCCACCCCCGGGACCGCTACATGCTGAACGACCCGGAGAAGGCCCTCGGCCGCTCCATCGGCGCGCAGCTGCTCGGCGAACTCACCATCGGCGAGCCCGACGACCTGAGGGAACTCACCGACGGCAGCACGCTGGAACTCGCCGGTCTCGAGCTGTCCGTGGCGCACGCGCCCGGCCATACCGAGGGGTCGGTGACGTTCAGGCTCCCGGAGACGTCCGAGATCCCCTCGGTGTTCTTCTCGGGCGACCTGCTGTTCGCCGGCTCCGTAGGCCGCACCGATCTGCCCGGCGGTTCCATGGACGAGCTGTACGCGTCGCTGGCCCGTGTGTGCCTGCCGCTCGACGACTCGACCGTGGTGTTGTCCGGCCACGGACCCCAGACGACCATCGGCCGTGAGCGCGCCACCAATCCGTACCTGACGGAGGTGGCCCGCGGCCTCGGCGGGGACGACCACCCGTCCCCGCCGCGACGAGGAATGTGACGAGAGACCTCACAGTGAGCACCTTCAAGGCCCCCAAGGGCACCTACGACCTCCTGCCGCCCGATTCCGCCGTGTTCCTGGCGGTCCGCGAGGCTTTCTCCGCCCCGCTGCGGCGGGCCGGTTACGGCTACGTCGAGACCCCCGGCTTCGAGCAGGTCGAGCTCTTCTCCCGCGGTGTCGGTGAGTCCACCGACATCGTGACCAAGGAGATGTACACCCTCACCACCAAGGGCGGCACGCACCTCGCGCTGCGCCCCGAGGGCACCGCCTCCGTGCTGCGCGCCGCGCTGGAGGCCAACCTGCACAAGGCGGGCAACCTCCCGGTCAAGCTCTGGTACTCCGGCTCGTACTACCGCTACGAGCGGCCGCAGGCCGGGCGTTACCGGCACTTCTCCCAGGTCGGCGCGGAGGCGATCGGCGCCGAGGACCCGGTGCTGGACGCCGAGTTGATCATCCTGGCCGTGGACGCCTACCGCTCGCTCGGGCTGCGCAACTTCCGTCTGCTGCTCAACTCGCTGGGCGACCGCGAGTGCCGTCCGGTCTACCGGGCCGCACTCCAGGACTTCCTGCGCGGCCTCGACCTCGACGAGGACACCCGCCGGCGGATCGAGATCAACCCGCTGCGCGTCCTGGACGACAAGCGCGAGAGCGTGCAGAAGCAGCTCGTCGGCGCGCCCATGATGCGCGACCACCTGTGCGAGGCGTGCAAGGCCTACCACGAGCAGGTGCGCGAGCTGCTGACGGCGGCGGGCGTGGAGTTCGAGGACGACCCCAAGCTGGTCCGCGGTCTGGACTACTACACCCGCACCACCTTCGAGTTCGTCCACGGCGGCCTCGGCTCGCAGTCCGCGGTCGGCGGCGGCGGCCGCTACGACGGCCTGTCCGAGATGATCGGCGGCCCCGAGCTGCCGTCGGTGGGCTGGGCGCTGGGTGTGGACCGTACGGTGCTGGCCCTGAAGGCCGAGGGCATCGAGCTCGAACTGCCCGCTCCCACCCAGGTGTTCGCGGTGCCGATGGGCGAGGAGGCGCGCCGGGTGCTGTTCGGCGTGGTCACCGAGCTGCGCCGGACGGGTGTCGCCACGGACTTCGCCTTCGGCGGCAGGGGCCTGAAGAACGCGATGAAGTCGGCCAACCGGTCGGGTGCCCGCTTCGCGATCGTCGCGGGCGAACGCGACCTCGCCGAGGGCGTCGTGCAGCTGAAGGACCTGGAGAGCGGCGAGCAGGCCGCCGTGCCGGTCGACGGCGTCGTCGCGGCCGTGCGCGAACGCCTCGTCTGAACCGTCCGCGCTCACGCGGCCGGCCGGTGCTTCCACCGGCCGGCTGCGCGCGGTGGGTACGTCCGCTCCCGGCCACGGGTCAGTCGGGGCGGCCCCGCTCGATCCACCGGGCGATCCGCTCGGGCCGCACCGGCCGCCCGAAGTACCAGCCCTGGCCCCAGTCGCAGCCCAGTGAGCGCAGCCGCCGGGCGTGCTGGGAGTTCTCCACCCCCTCGGCGGTGACCGTGAGTCCGAGCGCGTGCGCCAGCGACACCAGTCCGCCGACGATCCGCCAGCCGACCGGGTCGTCCGTCCCGGCGCGGTGGGGGTCCCTGACGAACGCTCCGGCGATCTTCAGTCCGGACACCGGGAGGTCCCTCAGGTAGGCGAGGTTCGACCAGCCGGTGCCGAAGTCGTCGACGGCCAGGGAGACCCCGGCGTCGGCGATGGCCTGCAGGGCGCGCAGCGACTCGTCCTCGGGTCCGATCACCGCGCTCTCGGTGATCTCCAGCTCCAGCCGTCCGGGTTCGAGGCCGGTGCTGTCCAGGATCGACGTGACGTCGTGCACCAGGCCCGGGTTGCGGATCTGACGTACCGCCAGGTTGACGTTGATCTGCGGGGCCGCCTCCCCGTAGCGCCGCACCCACGCGGCCGCCTGCCCGACCGCGCGTTCCAGGATCCACCGGCCCAGCGGCATGATCAGCCCGGTCTCCTCCGCCGTCCCCACGAACTCGTCCGGTCCCAGCACCCCGAACTGGGGGTGCCGCCACCGCACCAGGGCCTCCACCGCCACCAGGGAGCCGTCGGCGAGCGAGCACAGCGGCTGGTAGTCGACGAAGAACTCCCCGCGGTCCAGTGCCACCGGCAGCCGTACGGAGATGGCGTAGCGGCTCACGGCACGCGCGTTGTGCGTGGGGTCGAAGAGTGTCCAGCGGCCCCGTCCGGCCTCCTTGGAGCGGTACAGCGTCAGATCCGCCGCCCGCACGGCCGCACCCGGGGTCGTGGCGGCGATCCGCTGCGCCAGCACCCCGACGCTCGCGCCGATCGTCAGCTGCTGGCCGCCCACGAGGAAGGGCCGCGCGAGCGTGGTCAGGACGAGCTTGGCGACCGCCACCGCCTCCTGGTCGCCCCGGCACTCCTCCAGCAGCACCACGAACTCGTCCCCGCCCAGCCGGGCCACCAGATGCCCCAGGGGGGCGAGCGCCGCGTCCAGCCGCTCCGCCACGGCCGTCAGCAACCGGTCCCCGGTCCCGTGCCCGAGGCTGTCGTTGACGACCTTGAAACCGTCGAGGTCGACGTAGCACAGTCCGAAGCGCGCGCCGGGCTGCGGCTGCTCGAAGAGGCCCTCCAGCCGCTCGAAGAAAGCCGTGCGGTTGGGCAGCCCGGTCAGCGGGTCGTGGGTGGCCTGGTGGCGCAGCCGTTCCTGCAGGCGGTAGCGGTCGGTGATGTCCTCGACCATCGCCACCTGGTAGCGGGGCTCGCCGTGCTCGTCGCGGATCAGCGAGACGGTCAGGTGCGTCCAGACCACCTCGCCGTCGCGCCGGTAGTACGGCTTGTCGCACTGGAACCGCTCGCGGCGCCCCCTGACCAGGTCCTCGTACGCCTCCCAGATCCCCGGGGCGTCCTCGGGATGCACCAGCTCGGTGACCCGGCGGCCCCGCAGATCCTCCGGACGGGCCCCGAGCAGCTCCCGCAGCGCCTGGTTGACCTGCACGATCGTGCCGTCCACGTCGGCGATGCCGATGCCGATGGCGGCGTGCTCGAACAGTGCGCGGAAGCGCGCCTCCGAGGCGTTGCGGGCCCGCTCGGCGTCCTCACGCGCCCGGAACGCGGCGCGCTGGATCGCCTCCTGTTCGCGCAATGTCCGCTCGCGCAGCGCCGCCGCCCAGCCGGAGGCGAAGGCACCCGCCACCGCCGGGACCCGCTCCGGACCGGCCGGCTGGATCTGCAGCAACGCCACGGCGGCCGCCAGGATCTCCGGATCCGTGAAGTGGGCCTCCACCAGCAGCGCGCCGGCCTGTTCCGCGAGCGCGGTGTCGCACGTGCGGTCGCCGAGCGCCCGGCCGAGCAGGTCGGCGGTCGTGGCCGCCACCCGGCGCAGGGTCAGCGGGGGCAGTGCGAGCCCCGGGCCGGAACGCAGCAGGTGCGACCAGGCGTCCGCGAAGTCCGGGGCGGGTCCGGCGACGGTCGGCGGCGACTCCCTCACGGCCGCCGCCCCACACCGGCCAGGCCGGACATCCGCTCGGGGTGGGGGCCCACGGACTCCGGGTCCTCGGGCCGCCACTGGGACAGCCAGACCACACCCGGGGGCAGGAGCTCCCAGCCGTCGAAGAAGGCCGTCACCTCCCTCCTGGTCCGCATGACCAGCGGGGTCGTGGTGCGCCGGGCGTACAGCTCCGCCAGAGAGTCCGCCTGCTCGGGACGGCTCTCCCCCGAAGCGTGGGTGAGCACCAGGTGGCTGCCGGGCGGTACGGCGTCGCGCAGCGCGCCCACGATCTTGCCGGGGTCCTCGGCGTCGGTCACGAAGTGGAGCATCGCCACCAGCAGTACGGCGACCGGTTCCCCGTCCGCGAGGAGGCCGGTGACCTCGGGCCGGGAGAGCAGGTCGCCGGTGTCGGTCATGTCGGCCATCACCATCGCGCTCAGCGGGTCGTCCTGGAGCAGCAGGCGGCTGTGCGCGACCGCGATCGGGTCGAGGTCCACGTACACCACGCGCGCCCGCGGGCGGACGGCCCGCGCGACCTCGTGCACGGCGCCGAAGGTCGGGATCCCGGAACCGATGTCCAGGAAGCGGGTGATGCCCAGTGCGGCGAGGTGCTGGACCGCGCGGCGCAGGAAGGCGCGGTTGGCGCGCATGATCACCGGCAGGTCGGGCCAGAGCGCCATGGCCTGGCGCGCCATGTCGCGATCGGCCTCGAAATTGTGGGAGCCGCCCAGGTAGTAGTCGTAGACCCGGGCGGCGTTGGGCGTTTCCAGGTCCGTCCCCGCGGGCACCCACTCGGGTCGACGCATCGGGCACCTCCCCCCGCCGGAGCGAATCCTGGGTTGTACGGGTCCACTTAGAATCCTATATGCCTGATATCTGTGCATTTTCGAACGGTGTGGCCGCCTGGAAGGCACCGCACGGACCGGTAACACAGAGCGATCGTGTGGACGCGAAGAGCTGTGGAATTCCGCCCTCCCGTCCGGCCGTTGTCGCTCGCGCGGGTGACACGGCACCATGGGACCCGGCACTTCCGGCGGGTACGGCGCGTTGGGCAGTGCGGCACATCCCCGACCCACGGAAACGGCGACATGGTGACTACGGCGGTTGACACGGCTCGCACCGACAGCGGGAGCCAGGAGTCCGCGGACGGGCTCATCGGCGCGGGGAAGGCCTTCACCTGGCTGCTCGTGGTCTGCGGTGCGCTCGGCCTGCTCGCCTCGTGGGTCATCACGATCGACAAGTTCAAGCTGCTGGAGGACCCGAACTTCGTCCCCGGCTGCAGCCTGAACCCGATCATCTCCTGCGGCAACATCATGAAGAGCGAGCAAGCGCACGCCTTCGGCTTCCCCAACCCGATGATCGGCATGGTCGCCTACCCCGTCGTCATCGCCCTCGCCGTGGGGATGTTCGCCGGCGCCCGCTACCGCCGCTGGTTCTGGCTCGGCCTGCAGGCCGGCACGCTCTTCGGCGTCTGCTTCGTGACGTGGCTGCAGTACCAGTCGCTGTACAGCATCGGCTCGCTGTGCCTGTGGTGCTCGCTGGCCTGGGTCGTCACCATCGCGCTGTTCTGGTACACCCTCGTCCACAACCTCAAGCACGAGATCATCCCGGCGCCCGCCCGGGTCCGGGACCTCGTCCTGGAGTTCCACTGGGTCGTCCCCGTCCTCTGGTACGGAGCGATCGCCGTGGCGATCCTGACCCGCTGGTGGACGTACTGGAGCACCCTGATCTGACGGCGGCGCCGCACTGTCGGTGCGGTGACATAGGCTTCCTTGCCGTGGAGCCCGACCTGTTCACCGCCGCCGCAGAGGAACGCCAGTCGAGGGAGCCCGGAGGCAGCCCCCTGGCCGTACGGATGCGCCCGCGCACCCTCGACGAGGTCGTGGGGCAGGGCCATCTGCTCCGCCCCGGGTCGCCGCTGCGGCGCCTGGTCGGCGAGGGCGGCGGCGGACCGGCGGGACCGTCCTCGGTGATCCTGTGGGGCCCGCCGGGCATCGGCAAGACGACCCTCGCCTACGTGGTCAGCCACGCCACCAACAAGCGCTTCGTCGAGCTGTCGGCGATCACCGCGGGCGTCAAGGAGGTCCGCGCGGTCATCGAGAGCGCCAAGCGCGAGTCCGGGGGCTACGGCCGTGACACCGTGCTCTTCCTGGACGAGATCCACCGGTTCAGCAAGGCCCAGCAGGACTCGCTGCTGCCCGCCGTCGAGAACCGCTGGGTCACCCTGATCGCCGCCACCACCGAGAACCCCTACTTCTCGATCATCTCCCCGCTGCTGTCCCGGTCCCTGCTGCTCACACTGGAGCCGCTGACCGACGACGACCTGCGCGGCCTGCTGCGCCGGGCGCTCACCGACGAGCGCGGCCTGAAGGGCTCGGTCACGCTGCCCGAGGACACCGAGGAGCACCTGCTGCGGATCGCGGGCGGGGACGCCCGCCGGGCGCTGACGGCCCTGGAGGCGGGTGCGGGCGCGGCCCTGGCGAAGGGCGAGCCGGAGATCTTTCTGGGCACCCTCGAGGAGACCGTCGACCGCGCCGCCGTGAAGTACGACCGCGACGGCGACCAGCACTACGACGTGGCCAGCGCGCTGATCAAGTCCATCCGCGGTTCGGACGTGGACGCCGCCCTGCACTACCTGGCCCGCATGATCGAGGCCGGCGAGGACCCGAGGTTCATCGCCCGCCGGCTGATGATCTCCGCCAGCGAGGACATCGGCCTCGCCGACCCGACCGCGCTGCCCACGGCGGTCGCCGCGGCCCAGGCGGTGGCGATGATCGGCTTCCCCGAGGCCGCGCTGACCCTCAGCCACGCCACGATCGCACTCGCACTGGCCCCCAAGTCCAACGCGGCGACGACGGCCATCGGGGCCGCCCTGGCCGACGTGCGGGCCGGCAAGGCCGGCCCGGTCCCGGCCCATCTGCGCGACAGCCACTACAAGGGCGCCGCCAAGCTCGGCCACGGCAAGGGCTACCAGTACCCGCACGATCTGCCCGGCGCCATCGCCGCCCAGCAATACGCACCGGACGAGATCCACGGCCGGCGTTACTACGAACCGACCCGCTACGGGGCCGAGGCCCGCTACGCCGACGTGCTGGAGCGGGTCAGGGAGCGGCTGGCGGGCGAGTAGCGCGCGGCGCGCGGGCGGTCAGCGCTCCTGTGCGTCCGCCGCCTCCTGCGCGGCGTCGAAGAGCGCGTGCATCGCCCGGTGCAGGTCGGCGTGGCCCCGTACCGGCTCCGGGAACTCGAAGCGGGCGTCGAAGGTGCCGTCCTCGCCGGTGAAGCGCACCCGCAGCCCGAAGCGGTCCAGGGCGAGCGGCACCGCGGTGGCCGGCGTGCTGCGGCAGCCACCGGCGCCGCCGGCGAGCGCGCACAGCCAGCCCACCTGGTCGGCGTGGGCGGCCGCGAGGTGCTGCAGCAGCTCCGCCTCGTGGTCGACGAGCGGATCGGGGAGGGCCGCGGCGAACTCGTCCGGCTCCACCTGCTCCGCGCCCCACAGGTCGTCCAGCGAGGCCTCGCCCGCCTCCAGCCGCAGCCGTACCTTCCCGGCCGGGGCCGGCAGGTCGCGCGCGACGGTGATCCAGCCCGCGATCCAGGCACGGCCGCGGATGCGTCCGGGCACCGCGACCGGGGCGACGTCAGTGATGTCGAGCACAGCCGTGAGATCGTCGTCCCCGGCATGGGTCGCGGCCCGTACGGCCGGGGATTCCGCGGGGAACAGCAGGAACAGGTCACCGTCGGTGCCCACGATCCGCTCCTCGGGGACCATGAGCTCGGGCAGGTCGGGGACCAGGCCGGGAATCACCAGGATGGCGGAGGCGGTACTCTGTACGAGAGTTCGTGTGCGCTCGGCTGCTGACGGCAGTCGGGCGATTTCATGCCCGCTGGGACGCGGCTGACCATGAGCTGATCGGACCCCCGTCAAGTCGGCGCCCGCGATGGCGTCGGCGGCGCCCTGTGCGGCGTCCGTTACGTCCGTGATGCGCGTGGTGTTCCCAGGGCGAGACATACGATCTCCTTCGCTAAGGTAAGGCTTACCTAACTTACATGGAGGTCCGGGAAACGTGAACCAGTCGCGTCCCAAGGTCAAGAAGTCGCGCGCCCTCGGCATCGCCCTGACGCCGAAGGCCGTCAAGTACTTCGAGGCCCGTCCCTACCCGCCGGGCGAGCACGGCCGTGGCCGCAAGCAGAACAGTGACTACAAGGTCCGACTGCTGGAGAAGCAGCGTCTGCGCGCGCAGTACGACATCTCCGAGCGCCAGATGGCCCGCGCCTACGACCGCGCCCGCAAGGTCAGCGGCAAGACCGGTGAGGCCCTGATCGTCGAGCTCGAGCGCCGCCTGGACGCCCTCGTCCTGCGCGCCGGCCTGGCCCGCACCATCTACCAGGCCCGCCAGATGGTCGTCCACGGCCACATCGAGGTCAACGGCCACAAGGTCGACAAGCCGTCGTTCCGCGTCACCCCCGACGACGTCGTGATGGTCCGCGAGCGCTCGCGCTCCAAGACCCCGTTCCAGGTCGCCCGCGAGGGCGGCTGGGCCGGCGAGGGCGAGACCCCGAAGTACCTGCAGGTCAACCTGCAGGCGCTGGCGTTCCGCCTGGACCGTCTGCCGAACCGTCGCGAGGTCCCCGTGATCTGCGACGAGCAGCTCGTCGTCGAGTACTACGCTCGCTGACGCCTGCCGCACCCGGCACGCACGTCAGCCCCGGCGCCCCGCCCCTCCGGCGGGGCGCCGGGGTTTTCGCGTACTCCGGGCCGGGCCGCCGCGCGGCGGTCAGTCCAGCGCGGACCGGCCGAGCGGCGCGCGGGCGGGCAGCGGATCGGCGGGCGGCACGGGACCGCGCGGCGGAGGCGGTCCGGGACGCGTCGGGGGCAGCCCGGCCAGGGCCCTGGCGACCGCGGCGTCCAGGTCCAGCACGTCGCCCTCGGCGTACGCCGCCTCGTAGCCGGCCCGGCCCAGCTCGGCGCGGGCCAGTTCCTCGCAGCGGTGGTGGGGGGCGCCGAAGTGGCGCGAGCCGAACACCGGAAGCCCGACCAGCCGCCAGATGCCGCCCGCCGCGCCCTGCAGCACCGCCGCCTCCCGGGCGTCCCCCGGGACCCGCAGGAGCGCGAGCAGTTCGATGCCGAGCACGATGCCCACCATGTCGCGGAAGGTGTGGTTGATCCGTACACACTCGGCCGCGAGCCCGGCGGCGAGCACCGGGTCGTCCTGCCACCACGCGATGACCGCCCGCGTGTAGAGGGCGTACGCCAGCGCCCAGCGCTCCCCGTGGTCCTCGCAGACCTCGCGGATGCGCTCGCACAGCTCGATCCCGCCCTCCAGGTCGCCGTCGAAGGCCACGGCCATCGCCAGCTCCACCTCGGCCATGATCACATTGCTGTTGAGCTCGCCCAGTGTCCGGTAGTGCCCCAGCGCCTCCTCGAACAGCGCCCTGGCCCGCGGCAGGTCGTCGCTGAGCAGCGCACCGCAGCCCATGCGGTGCACCGCGTAGGCCACCGCCGTCGCGTCGCCGGTGGCCAGTGCCTGCTCGCGGCACTCGTAGAGCATGCCCAGTGCCGCGGTGCCGTCGCCCTGGAGCATCGAGACGTAACCGCACACCCACAGCGCCTTGGCCCGCTGGCCCGTCGGCTCGTGGTCGGCCGCCAGCGCCCGCTCCAGCCAGTAGCGGCCCTCGGCGAGCCGGCCGCAGCCGACCCAGAAGAACCACAGGCTCGCCGCCAGGTACTGCCCGGTCCGCAGTTCCTCGGGGTCCTCCAGGGAGAACTCCAGCGCGGCCCGCAGATTGGCCAGTTCCCGCTCGGTGCCGACCGAGATCTCCTCCTGCCGGGCGCCGAACCACTCCATCTCGCCCCAGGTGGCGAAACCCAGGTACCAGTCGCGGTGCCGGGTCCGCAGCCGCCGTTCCTCGCCCAGTCCGCGCAGCCAGCCCAACCCGTACTCGCGCACGGTGTCCAGCAGCAGGTAGCGCACCGCGCCCGCGACCTCGCGGCGCAGCACCACCGACTTGTCCACCAGGTCGGCCAGCAGGTCCACCATCGCGTCGGCGGACACCTCGCCGCCCGCGCACACGTACTCCGCCGCCTCGAGGTCGAAGTCCCCGGCGAACACCGACAGCCTTGCCCACAGCAGCCGTTCGCGCGGGGTGCACAGCTCATGGCTCCACCCGATCGTCGTGCGCAGCGCGCGGTGCCGTTCGGGACCGCCGGTGCCGCGGTGCCGGGTGAGCAGCCGGAAGCGGTCGTCCAGGCGGCCGGTGATCTGCCGCACCGACAGCGCCCGCACGCGGCCGGCCGCCAGTTCCAGCGCCAGCGGGATGCCGTCCAGGCGGCGGCACAACTCCTCCACCTCGGCCCGGTTGCCCTCGTCCACGGTGAAACCCGGCAGCGCCGCGGCGGCCCGGTCGGCGAACAGCTCCACCGCCTCGTCGGCGTCGCCCAGCGGCTCCAGCGCCACGATGTGCTCGCCGGTCACCCCCAGCGGCTGCCGGCTGGTGGCCAGCACCCGCAGTCCCGGTGCCCGCCGCAGCATGGCGTCGGCCAGCTGCGCCGCCGCCTCCACCTGCGGTTCGCAGCAGTCCAGGACGAGCAGCAGCTCGCGGTGGGCCAGGAAGGCGCCGAGCGCGGCCCGGGGGCCGCGCGTGGTGTGGTCGGTGAGGCCGAGCGCGTCGGCCACCGCGTGGTCCACCACCTCCGGGTCCCGTACGCTCCCCAGTTCGGCCAGCCGGACCCCGTCGGCGAACCCGGCGCGCAGAGCGGCCGCCGCGCGCAGCGCGAGCCGGGTCTTGCCGACCCCGCCCACGCCGGTCACCGTCACCATCCGGGCCCGCTCCAGCAGGCGGGCCACGTCGTCGAGCTCGCGCCGCCGGCCGACGAAGTGGTTCAGCTCGTACGGCAGGTCGCCGGGCGTCGTCTCATGGCGCATGGGTCACGGAGGGTATCGTCAAATAAGCGGAACGTACAGTCCGGGCCCGTCCCCCGGGGGTGGTCGCGGGCGGCACCGGCCCGCAATGCGGTACGGAGCGCGCGGCCCGTCGCGATAAGGTCGGTATCTGATCGGTACCTGGTAGGCGCGGTGGATCCGAGGGAGTGGCAACGTGTCCGGTGGAGAGGTGGCCGGCCTCATCGTGGCCGTCTTCTGGGCGATCCTGGTGTCGTTCCTCGCCGTGGCACTGGTACGGCTCGCGCAGGCGCTGCGTCAGGCCACCCGCCTGGTGGCGGAGGTGACCGACCAGGCCGTGCCGCTGCTCGGCGAGGCCTCCGAGGCGGTCCGCGAGGCGCACGCCCAGCTGGCCCGCGTCGACACCATCACCTCCGACGTGGCCGAGGTGACCGCCAACGCCTCCGCCCTGTCCACGACCGTCGCCTCCACCTTCGGAGGCCCCCTCGTGAAGGTCGCGGCCTTCGGCTACGGCGTGCGGCGTGCGGTCACCCTCCAGACCAAGGGCGCCGGCAAGAAGCGCACCGTGGTCGTCGGCCGGACGCTCCCGTCCGCCCGCAGCCGTAAACCAAGGGGCTGACCTGCATGTTCCGCCGTGCCTTCTGGTTCACCGCCGGTGCCGCCGCCGGGGTGTGGGCCACCAACAAGGTCCATCGCAAGATCCGCAGCCTGACCCCGGAGAGCCTCGCGGCGAAGGCGGCCGACAAGGCCCTCGAGGCCGGGGACCGGCTGCGCACCTTCGCGCAGGACGTCCGCGCCGGCATGGCCGAGCGCGAGGGACAGCTCAACGACGCACTCGGCCGCACGGCCGGAGAACTCGACATGCCGGCCCCGCGGCCGGCGATCACGTACCACCACCGGAAGGACGAACACTGATGGAGTCGGCAGAAATCCGCCGCCGCTGGCTGCGTTTCTTCGAGGAGCGCGGGCACACCGTCGTGCCCTCGGCGTCGCTCATCGCCGACGACCCGACGCTCCTTCTGGTGCCCGCGGGCATGGTCCCGTTCAAGCCCTACTTCCTGGGTGAGGTCAAGCCGCCCTTCCCGCGCGCCACCAGCGTGCAGAAGTGCGTCCGCACGCCCGACATCGAAGAGGTCGGCAAGACGACGCGCCACGGCACGTTCTTCCAGATGTGCGGCAACTTCTCCTTCGGCGACTACTTCAAGGAAGGCGCCATCAAGTTCGCCTGGGAGCTGCTCACCACTCCCGTGGCGGACGGCGGTTACGGCCTCGACCCCGAGCGGCTGTGGATCACCGTCTACAAGGACGACGACGAGGCCGAGCGGATCTGGCGCGACGTCGTGGGCGTGCCCGCCGAGCGCATCCAGCGCCTGGGCATGAAGGACAACTTCTGGTCCATGGGCGTCCCCGGTCCCTGCGGGCCGTGCTCCGAGATCAACTACGACCGCGGCCCCGAGTTCGGCGTCGAGGGCGGCCCGGCCGTCAACGACGAGCGGTACGTGGAGATCTGGAACCTGGTCTTCATGCAGTACGAGCGCGGGGAGGGCAGCGGCAAGGAGGAGTTCCCGATCCTCGGCGACCTGCCCGCCAAGAACATCGACACCGGCCTCGGCCTCGAGCGTCTCGCCATGATCCTGCAGGACGTGCAGAACATGTACGAGACCGACACCCTGCGTGCCGTCATCGACAAGGCCACCGAGCTCACGGGCGTCGCCTATGGCGCGGCCCACGAGTCCGACGTCTCGCTGCGCGTCGTCGCGGACCACATGCGCACCTCCGTGATGCTCATCGGCGACGGCGTCACCCCCGGCAACGAGGGCCGCGGCTACGTGCTGCGCCGCATCATGCGACGCGCCATCCGCAAGATGCGGCTGCTCGGTGCCACGGACGCCGTGGTCGGCGACCTCGTGGACACCGTCATCAAGACGATGGGCCAGCAGTACCCGGAGCTCGTCGAGGACCGCAAGCGCATCGAGACGGTCGCCCTCGCCGAGGAGGCCCGCTTCCTCAAGACGCTGAAGGCCGGCACCAATGTGCTGGACACCGCCGTCACCGAGGCCAAGTCCGCCGGTTCCGGCGTGCTCTCCGGCGACAAGGCGTTCCTGCTCCACGACACCTGGGGCTTCCCGATCGACCTCACCCTCGAGATGGCCGCCGAACAGGGCCTGTCGGTGGACGAGGACGGCTTCCGCCGCCTGATGAAGGAGCAGCGGGACCGCGCCAAGGCGGACGCCCTGGTGAAGAAGAGCGGCCATGTCGACATGTCGGCGTACCGCTCCATCGCCGACACGGCCGGCAGCACCGTCTTCACCGGCTACACCGACAACGAGGGCGAGGCCAGCGTGGTCGGCCTGCTGGTCGACGGTGTGCCGTCGCCGGCCGCCAACGAGGGCGACGAGGTCGAGGTCATCCTGGACCGCACCCCCTTCTACGCCGAGGGCGGCGGCCAGCTCGCCGACACCGGCCGGATCCGCACCGACTCGGGCGCCGTCATCGAGATCCGTGACGTGCAGCAGCCCGTACCGGGCGTGACCGTGCACAAGGGCAGCGTCCAGGTGGGCGAGGTGACGGTCGGCTCCGGCGCCTTCGCCAGGATCGACCTCGGCCGCCGCCGGGCCATCGCCCGCGCCCACAGCGCCACCCACCTGACCCACCAGGCGCTGCGCGACGCCCTCGGCCCCACGGCCGCCCAGGCCGGCTCGGAGAACTCCCCGGGCCGCTTCCGCTTCGACTTCGGCTCGCCGGCCGCCGTGCCAGGCAGCGTGCTGACCGACGTCGAGCAGAAGATCAACGCGGTGCTCTCCCGTGAACTCGACGTCACCGCCGAGATCATGAGCATCGACGAGGCCAAGAAGCAGGGCGCCATCGCCGAGTTCGGCGAGAAGTACGGCGAGCGGGTGCGCGTCGTGACGATCGGCGACTACTCCAAGGAGCTCTGCGGCGGCACGCACGTCCACAACACCGCCCAGCTGGGCCTGGTGAAGCTGCTCGGCGAGTCCTCGATCGGCTCCGGCGTGCGCCGGGTCGAGGCCCTGGTCGGCGTGGACGCATACAACTTCCTCGCCCGCGAGCACACGGTCGTCGCCCAGCTCCAGCAGCTGGTCAAGGGCCGTCCGGAGGAGCTCCCGGAGAAGATCTCCGGCATGCTCGCCAAGCTCAAGGACGCCGAGAAGGAGATCGAGCGCTTCCGCGCCGAGAAGGTCCTGCAGGCGGCCGCCGGGCTCGCCGACTCCGCCCAGGACGTCAAGGGCGTGGCCCTGGTCACCGGCCAGGTGCCGGACGGCACCGGCGCCGACGACCTGCGCAAGCTCGTGCTCGACGTCCGCCAGCGGATCAGCGGCGGCCGCGCCGCCGTCGTGGCCCTGTTCACCGTGGCGAACGACCGCCCGCTGACCGTCATCGCCACCAACGAGGCGGCCCGCGAGCGCGGCCTGAAGGCCGGCGACCTGGTGCGTACCGCCGCCAAGACCCTCGGCGGCGGCGGTGGCGGCAAGCCGGACGTCGCCCAGGGCGGCGGCCAGAACGCCGACGCGGTCGGCGAGGCCATCGCCGCCGTGCAGCGACTGGTCGCCGAGACGGCCTGAGGACGATGATGCGCAGGGGTCGCAGGATCGCGATCGACGTCGGGGACGCCCGTATCGGGGTCGCCTCTTGCGACCCCGACGGGCTGATCGCCACGCCCGTCGAGACGGTGCCCGGCCGGGATGTCCCGGCCGCGCGCCGTCGCATCGCTCAGATCATCGAGGAGTACGAGCCGATCGAGGTGCTGGTCGGCCTGCCCCGCTCGCTCAGCGGGCGGGAAGGGCCGGCCGCGGCCAAGGCCCGCGACTTCGCCCAGGATGTGGCGAAGATCATTTCCCCCGTCCCGGTGCGCCTGGTTGACGAGCGGATGACCACCGTCACGGCGACGCAGGGCCTGCGCGCATCGGGCGTCAAGGCCAAGAAGGGACGTTCCGTCGTCGACCAGGCCGCTGCGGTGGTCATCCTGCAGAGCGCCCTCGAGACCGAACGGGTGTCTGGTAAAGAGCCGGGCGAGAGCGTCGAACCGTTTATCTGATCGCGGTACGGTAACGTTCCGCGCAGCACGGCGGCTCCACAGCTGGACCCGTGGGTGCCGACGGGCCGGGACCGTCCCGCCCGCGCCACAAGCGCCGGCCTGCTGCCGCCTCGCGAACCGAACCGTAGGGGATCGATGACTGACTATGGCCGGAGCCCGGGCTCCGAAGCATGGCACCCCGAAGACCCTCTCTTCGGCGACCAATGGGGACAGCAACAGGGCGCGCAGCAACAACAGCACCAGCAGCATCAGCAGTATTCCCAGTACCAGCAGAACCCCCAGTACCAGCAGCACGCCCAGCAGCCGCAGAACCAGCAGCAGCAGCCGCAGAACCCCCAGTACCAGCAGCAGGGCGGTTGGGACCCCTACGGCAACACCGGTCAGCAGCAGCAGTACCCGTACGACCCCCAGCAGCAGTACGACTCCTGGGGCGCCCCGGCGGGCTACGGCCACGACGGCTACGGCGGCCAGCAGCAGCCCGACTACTACGGGCAGGGCGGCTACCCGCCCCCGCAGCGGCCCGACCAGCGCTACCCGGAACAGCAGCCCCAGTACCAGCAGCAGCAACAGCATCCGCAGCAGTTGCAGCAGCAACCCCAGCCGCAGCAACCCCAGCCGCAGCAACAGCGCCCCCAGCGCTCACGGCCGGCCGAGCAGGACGCCCCGCTCTGGGACGACGAGGAAGCGGGCGCCGCGGACGACCACTCCTTCTTCTCCGGAGCGGACGACGACGAGGACGACGAGCCGCAGCAGGGCCGCAACGACCGGCGCGGCCGCGCGGGCAAGGGCGGCGGCGCCGGGAAGGCCGGGAAGGGCGGCAAGAAGCGCCGCTCCGGCATGGCGTGCCTGGTCGTGCTGGTCGTCCTCGGCGGCGGCATCGCCGGCGTCGGCTGGTTCGGCTACCAGTACTACCAGAGCAACTTCGGCCCGCCGCCGGACTTCGCGGGGGAGGGCAGCGGCGAGGTCCAGGTCGAGGTCCCGCAGGGCGCGAGCGGCATCCAGATCGGCAACATCCTCAAGAAGGCCGGCGTGGTCAAGAGCGTCGACGCCTTCACCGCGGCCGTCAGCAAGGACCCCAAGGGCAACTCCATCCAGGCGGGCGTCTACGTCCTGCACAAGGAGATGGCCGCGTCCAGCGCCGTCACGATGATGCTCGACCCGAAGTCGCAGAACGTCCTGGTCATCGCCGAAGGCCTGCGCGACGTGCAGATCTACGCGATCGTCGACGCCAAACTGGGGCTCGACAAGGGCACCACCGCCAAGGTCGCCGAGGACCAGGTCGGCAAGCTCGGGCTGCCCGACTGGGCGAACGACAGCGACGACATCAAGGATCCGCTGGAGGGCTTCCTCTGGCCGAGCCGCTACAGCGTTGGCAAGGACACCAAGCCCGTCGACCTGCTGCGCAGCATGGTCACCAACGCCAAGAAGCAGTACACCAAGTTCGACGTGGAGGGGAAGGCCGACAAACTGGGGCTGGAGTCGCCGCTGCAGGTCGTCACCCTGGCCAGCCTGGTGCAGGCCGAGGGCAAGTCGGACGAGGACTTCCGGAAGATGGCGCGGGTCGTCTACAACCGCCTCAAGCCGAACACCGAGACCAACGGCAAGCTCGAGTTCGACTCGACGTACAACTACCTGAAGAACCAGAGCGAGATCAATCTCTCGCTCAAGGAGCTCCGGACGTACGACGACGCCTACAACACGTACTACTACCGGGGCCTCCCGCCGGGACCGATCGGCAATCCAGGCGCGAAGGCGCTCGCCGCGGCCATGGATCCCGAAAAGGGCAACTGGTACTACTTCATCTCCCTCGACGGGCACACGACCAAGTTCACCGAGACGCTCGCGGAGCACGACAAGCTCGCCAGGGAGTTCGACAAGAAGCACAACGGCTGAGCCGCCACCTGGGCGCCGTGCGGGGAACCTCTTCCGTGCGGCGCCCTGGTGCTGCCCGGCCCGGGCGGATCTTGAGGCCCTAGACTCGACCGGGCCGCCCCGGCCGCACAGGGGTGGCCCGGACCGCCGGACACCACCCAGCCGAGGGGACCAGCCCATGACGAAGAGCCCGCGGAGGGCCGCGCGTGCCTAGGGCAGCGGTCCTCGGATCGCCGATCGCGCACTCCCTCTCCCCGGTGCTGCACCGCGCCGCCTACGCGGAACTGGGCCTGACCGGCTGGACTTACGACCGCTTCGAGGTAGACGAGGTCGCGCTGCCCGGTTTCCTGGCCGGGCTGGGCGACCTGCCGGGCGGCGGGGACTGGGCGGGGCTCTCGCTGACCATGCCGCTCAAGCGGGCGGTCATCCCGCTGCTGGACGAGGTCAGCGACACGGCCTCCGCCGTCGAGGCCGTCAACACGCTGGTCCTCACCGAGGACGGACGCCGCCTGGGCGACAACACCGACATCCCCGGGATGGTGGCGGCGCTGCGCGAGCGCGGCGTCGGACGCGTCGGCGCCGCCGCCGTCCTCGGCGCCGGGGCGACCGCCTCCTCCGCGCTGGCCGCGCTGGCACAGATCTGCGACGGCGAGGTCACCGCCTACGTGCGCAGCGACACCCGCGCCGACGAGATGCGGCAGTGGGGCGAGCGGCTCGGCGTGGCCGTGCGGACGGCCGCCTGGGAGGACGCCGCCGACGCCCTTTCCGCACCCCTGGTGATCTCCACGACCCCGGCCGGCACCGCGGACGTGCTCGCCGCCGCCGTGCCGGAGCGGCCCGGCACTCTCTTCGACGTGCTGTACGACCCGTGGCCCACGGCCCTGGCGTCCGCCTGGGCGGGGCGCGGCGGGGCCGTCGTCGGGGGCCTCGACCTGCTGGTGCACCAGGCGGTGCTGCAGGTGGAGCTGATGACCGGCCGCGAACCGGCCCCCCTGGCGGCCATGCGGGCGGCCGGCGAGGCGGCCCTGCACCGCTCCTGAACGGTCCGGAGGTGTCCACGGAGCTGTCCGCCCAGCGGACCGCGCCCCGCCTTCGCCGCCGGACGTGAAAGGATCGGTTTACGCACGGATGGTCCGGTCCGCCTCGCCGCGGTCCGGGCGATGATGAAGGAGCGAGCACCGTTGAGCAGGTTGCGCTGGCTGACCGCGGGGGAGTCGCACGGCCCCGCACTCGTCGCGACGCTGGAGGGTCTGCCCTCCGGTGTCCCGATCACCACGGAGATGGTGGCGGACCACCTCGCGCGGCGGCGGCTCGGCTATGGCCGCGGTGCCCGGATGAAGTTCGAGCAGGACCAGGTCACCTTCCTCGGCGGGGTGCGCCACGGGCTCACCCTCGGCTCCCCGGTCGCGATCATGGTGGGGAACACCGAGTGGCCCAAGTGGGAGCAGGTCATGGCGGCCGATCCGGTGGACCCCGAGATCCTCGCCGGGCTCGCCCGCAACGCCCCGCTGACCCGGCCGCGTCCCGGCCACGCCGACCTCGCCGGCATGCAGAAGTACGGCTTCGACGAGGCCCGGCCGATCCTGGAGCGCGCCTCCGCCCGTGAGACCGCAGCGCGTGTCGCGCTCGGCGCCGTGGCCCGCTCCTACCTCAAGGAGACGGCCGGCATCGAGATCGTCTCCCATGTGGTGGAGCTCGCCGCGGCCAAGGCCCCGTACGGCGTCCTCCCCACGCCCGCCGACGTCGACAAGCTCGACGCCGACCCCGTGCGCTGCCTGGACGCGGACGCGAGCAAGCGGATGGTCGCCGAGATCGACCAGGCCCACAAGGACGGCGACACCCTCGGCGGCGTCGTCGAGGTGCTGGCCTACGGCGTGCCGGTCGGCCTCGGCAGCCATGTGCACTGGGACCGCCGGCTGGACGCCCGGCTGGCCGCCGCCCTCATGGGCATCCAGGCCATCAAGGGCGTCGAGGTCGGGGACGGCTTCGAGCTCGCCCGCGTCCCCGGCTCCAAGGCGCACGACGAGATCGTCTCCACCGAGGACGGCATCCGCCGCTCCACCGGCCGCTCCGGCGGCACCGAGGGCGGCCTGAGCACCGGCGAGCTGCTGCGGGTTCGGGCCGCGATGAAGCCCATCGCCACCGTGCCGCGCGCCCTGGCCACCGTGGACGTGGCCACCGGCGAGGCCACCGCGGCCCACCACCAGCGTTCCGACGTCTGCGCCGTCCCGGCCGCTGGCATCGTCGCCGAGGCGATGGTCGCCTTGGTCCTGGCGGACGCGGTCGCGGAGAAGTTCGGCGGCGACAGCGTCACCGAGACCCGCCGCAACGTGCGCGGCTACCTCGACAACCTGGCGATCCGATGAGCGGCCCGGTCGTTGTCCTGGTGGGCCCCATGGGGGTCGGCAAGACCACCGTCGGAGAGCTGCTCGCCCAGCGGCTCGGCACCACCTGCCGCGACACCGACGCCGACATCGTGGAGGCCGAGGGCCGGCCGATCGCGGACATCTTCGTCGAGGACGGCGAGGAGCACTTCCGCGCGCTGGAGGCGGCCGCCGTCCGGGTCGCGCTCGCCGAGCACCCGGGCGTGCTCGCGCTCGGCGGCGGGGCGATCCTCGACGAGGACACCCGCGAGCTGCTGGCCGGCCTGCCCGTGGTCTTCCTCGACATGGACGTCGCCGAGGCGGTCAAGCGGGTCGGCCTCGATGCCGCCCGCCCGCTGCTCGCCGTCAACCCGCGGCGGCAGTGGCGCGAGCTGATGGAGGCCCGCCGCCCGCTGTACACCGAGGTCGCCCGCGCCGTGGTCGGCACGGAGGGACGGACCCCCGAGGACGTCGCGGACGCCGTCCTGGACGCACTGGAGCTGAAGAACGCATGACGGAGCACGCCGCACACGCCCCCATCCGCATCCGGGTCGGAGGCAGTGAGGGCACCGAGCCGTACGAGGTGCTGGTCGGCCGGCAGCTGCTCGGCGAGCTGCCGGGCCTGATCGGCGACAAGGCGGCGCGGGTCGCCGTCATCCACCCCGAGGCCCTGGAGGCCACCGGCCAGGCGCTGCGCGAGGACCTGGCGGAGCAGGGCTACGAGGCCGTCGCCATCCAGGTGCCCAACGCCGAGGAGGCCAAGACCACCGAGGTCGCGGCGTACTGCTGGCGGGCGCTCGGCCAGTCGGGATTCACCCGTACGGATGTCGTCGTCGGCGTCGGCGGCGGTGCCACCACCGACCTCGCCGGCTTCGTCGCGGCGACGTGGCTGCGCGGGGTCCGCTGGGTCGCCGTGCCGACCACCGTGCTCGGCATGGTGGACGCCGCGGTCGGCGGCAAGACCGGCATCAACACCGCCGAGGGCAAGAACCTCGTCGGCGCCTTCCACCCGCCCGCCGGGGTGCTCTGCGACCTCGCGGCGCTGGAGTCGCTGCCGGTCAACGACTACGTCAGCGGTCTCGCCGAGATCATCAAGGCCGGCTTCATCGCCGACCCCGTGATCCTGGACCTGATCGAGCGGGACCCGGCCGCCGCCCGCGGCCCCGGCGGCCCGCACACCGCCGAACTCCTCGAGCGCGCCATCCGCGTCAAGGCCGAGGTGGTCTCCGCGGACCTCAAGGAGGCGGGGCTGCGCGAGATCCTCAACTACGGCCACACCCTCGGCCACGCCATCGAGAAGAACGAGCGCTACAACTGGCGGCACGGCGCGGCCGTCTCCATCGGCATGGTCTTCGCCGCCGAACTCGGCCGCCTGGCCGGCCGGCTGGACGACGCCACTGCCGACCGCCACCGTTCCGTGCTGGAGTCCGTCGGCCTGCCGCTGACCTACCGCGGCGACCAGTGGCCGCGGCTGCTGGAGACGATGAAGGTGGACAAGAAGTCCCGCGGCGACCGGCTGCGCTTCATCGTCCTCGACGGCCTCGCCAAGCCGACCGTCCTGGAGGCCCCCGACCCCGGGGTGCTCCTCGCCGCCTACGCGGAGATCTCCAAGTAGGCGCGCACGCGTGACGGGACGGCGGATCCCGAACGGCCGGGCACCCCGTGGGCTGCCCGGCCGTTCACACAACTGCGGCCGTTGACGGTAGCGTTCGGTCGAACCTGAAAGCTCTTGTACGGACGGAGTGGCCTCGATGCAGCATGCCGTGGGTGCGCCGCTGCCACCGCCGCACGGTGGGCAGCAGGCCGGGCAGCCAGGGCCGCCGCCGCAGCCCCCGGGCACCACCGGCCACTTCCCGATCGCCCACGGTGCCCCCGTACAGCACCCGGTCCCGCCGCCCCCGCAGTCCGCCGGCAGCGGCGGCGCCCCTCTCCCGCACACCACGCACGGCCCCGTAGCCGTCCTGCTGATCGGCGCGGCCGGCGCGGGCAAGACGACCATCGCGCGGCACTGGGCCGACCACCGGGGCGTGCCGACCGCCCACATCAGCCTGGACGACGTCCGCGAGTGGGTCCGCTCCGGCTTCGCCGACCCGCAGTCCGGATGGAACGACAACTCCGAGGCGCAGTACCGCCTCGCCCGCCGCACCTGCGGCTTCGCGGCCCGCAACTTCCTTGCGAACGGCATCTCCTGCATCATCGACGACGCGGTCTTCCCCGACCGCCCCGTCGTCGGCCTGGGCGGCTGGAAGCGCCACGTCGGGCCCGGTCTGCTGCCCGTGGTCCTCCTGCCGGGCCTCGACATCGTGCTGGCCCGCAATGCCCAGCGCAGCGGCAACCGGCGGCTGTCGGACGAGGAGGTCGCCCGGATCCACGGCCGCATGGCCGGCTGGTACGGCTCCGGGCTGCCGATCATCGACAACTCCCACCTCGACGTGGCCGCGGCCGCCGCCGCGCTCGACAGCGTCGTCACCCGCAGCGTCCAGGGACCGCCCGCCTGGTAGCCGCCGCCCGGCAGCTCTCGAGAGGCCGACCGGCGGCACGCGACGTACGCTCGCCACATGTCCGAGGTGCACGCTGCCCGCAGGGAACGCCTCCGGGACCGGTGCGCGGCGGCCGGATCGGCGGCGGCGCTCGTCTCCCGACCCGCCAACGTCCGCTACCTGACCGGGTGCGCCCCGCCAGGGACCGTGCTGCTGGTGGGGCCGGGGCCGGAGGACGTGCTGGTCCACCACCGTCATCCGTCCGGCGACCTGGCCGAGGGCCGGCTCCCGGACGACGTGCGGGGCGTCGTCCTGTCCGGCCCCGAGGGCGATCCGGCGGTCACCGCCGCCGCGCTGGCCGCCGACCGCAAGGCGGACGCCCTGGCGGTGGAGGAGCACCACCTCACCGTCGCGCGGCACCGCGCCGTCGGCAGCGCGGCCCCCGGGGTGCGCCTGTCCGACCTGGGTTCGGCCGTGGAACAGCTCCGCCTGGTCAAGGACGAGCAGGAGATCTCCGCACTGCGGATCGCCGCCGAGATCGCCGACCAGGCGCTCAGCGAGCTCCTGGAGTCGATCCTGGTGGGCCGCACCGAACGCCACCTCGCCCTGGAGCTGGAGCGCCGTCTCATCGACCACGGGGCCGACGGGCCGGCCTTCCCCACCTGCGTGGGCACCGGCCCCCATTCGGGTGCCGCCCGCCATCTGCCCACCGACCGGCGCGTGGAGGAGGGCGACTTCCTCACCGTCTGCCTCGGCGCCTGCTACCGCGGCTACCGCTGCGAGGTGGGGCGCACCTTCGTCATCGGCACCACGCCGGCGGACTGGCAGATCGAGCTGTACGACCTGGTCTTCGCGGCCCAGCGGGCCGGCCGGGAGGCCCTCGCGCCCGGTGCCGCCTGCCGTGACGTGGACCACGCGGCGCGCCATGTGCTGGAGTCCGGGGGCCATGGCGAGGCGCTGGGGGAGACCACCGGACACGGCGTCGGACTGGAGATCGGCGAGGACCCTCGGTTGTCCCCCTCGGCCATGGGTAAACTGGACGCTTGCGTGCCGGTCACCGTCGAACCGGGAGTCCACATCCCGGGCCGCGGCGGTGTCCGCATCGACGACACACTCGTCGTGCGTCCCCCGACGGACGGCGGGCCCGAGCTACTCACCATCACGACCAAGGAGCTGCTCGCCCTGTAGAGGGCGGCCGCGGCTCCGGGTCCCCGAAGCAGCAGTGCAGGAGATTCCGCAACCGTGGCCACCACGAACGACCTCAAGAACGGCCTCGTGCTCAAGCTCGACGGCGGCCAGCTCTGGTCCGTCGTCGAGTTCCAGCACGTCAAGCCCGGCAAGGGCCCCGCCTTCGTCCGTACGAAGCTCAAGAACGTGCTCTCCGGCAAGGTCGTCGACAAGACCTTCAACGCCGGCGTGAAGGTCGAGACGGCCAACGTCGACAAGCGCGGGATGCAGTTCTCCTACAAGGACGGCGAGAGCTTCGTGTTCATGGACATGGACACGTACGACCAGGTCTACATCACCCCCGAGGTCGTCGGCGACGCCGCCCACTTCCTCCTGGAGGGCTTCGAGGCCGTCGTCGCCATGTACGAGGGCTCGCCGCTCTACATCGAGCTCCCGGCCGCCGTCGAGCTGGTCATCGAATACACCGAGCCCGGGGTCCAGGGCGACCGCTCCACCGGTGGCACCAAGCCCGCCAAGCTGGAGACCGGTTACGAGATCGGCGTCCCGCTCTTCATCACCACCGGTGAGAAGATCAAGGTCGACACCCGCTCGGGTGAGTACCTCGGCCGGGTGACCAGCTAACCGTGGCCGCTCGTAACAAGGCCCGCAAGCGCGCCTTCCAGATCCTCTTCGAGGCGGAGCAGCGGGGTGTCAGCCCCAAGACCGCCATGGCGGACTGGATCAGGCTCGCCCGGACCGACGACCGGCAGCCGCCGGTCAGCGAATACACGATGCAGCTCGTCGAGGGCTACGCCGAACGGGCGAGGCGCATCGACGAACTGCTGTCGAAGCACGCCGTCGGCTGGACCCTCGACCGGATGCCGGTGACCGACCGGAACATCCTGCGGCTCGGCGCCTACGAGCTGATCTGGGAGGACGACGTCCCCGACGCCGTCGTCCTGGACGAGGCCGTGCAGCTCGCCAAGGAGTTCTCCACGGACGAGTCGCCCTCGTTCGTGAACGGCCTGCTGGCCCGCCTGAAGGAGCTGAAGCCCTCCCTCCGGGAGGAGTAGGCCCACACGGCTCACCGGGCCCGGAACGCGCTGCGTTCCGGGCCCGCGGTGTGTCCGGGCGGCGTGCGGCGAACCGCGCCGGGGCATGCCGCGGCGGGAAACACAACCGCCCCTCGAACGCGGCCTGGGCGGCCGCGCCCAAGGGGCGGGACGTTTCTGCTTCCCGAGGGCGTCAGCCCTCCTCGTGCTGCACCGCGCGCCGTGCGTCCGCGTCGAGGACGCCCCAGCTGATCAGCTGCTCGGTCAGGACCGAGGGCGACTGGTCGTAGATGACGGCGAGGGTGCGCAGGTCGTCCTGGCGGATCGACAGCACCTTGCCGTTGTAGTCGCCACGCTGGCTCTGGATCGTGGCGGCGTAGCGCTGCAGCGGACCGGCCTTGTCGGACGGCACCTGGCTCAGCCGCTCGAGGTCGAGGACGAGCTTCGGCGGCGGCTCGGCGGCACCACCGGGCGCGGAACCGGGCAGCAGCTCCTGGACCGGAACGCCGTAGAAGTCGGCGAGCTCGGCGAGGCGCTGCACGGTCACGGCGCGGTCGCCGCGCTCGTAGGAACCGACCACCACGGCCTTCCAGCGGCCCTGGGACTTCTCCTCGACGCCGTGGAGGGAGAGTCCCTGCTGCGTGCGGATGGCGCGGAGCTTTGCTCCGAGCTGCTTGGCGTAATCGCTGGACATATGGCTCCCCGGACGGAAACTCAGTAACTCACTGTGAGGTTACGCAGCGTAATTGGAATCCGTCAAGCCGAATGGTCCACACCGGTCCCCCGGAAGAGCGAGGAATGGCCGGTCACCGGCCTTTCGGCCGGGATCCGCGGTCGATCGTGGTACGGGCGGCGGACCCGCCCCGAGGGCCGCGCCAGGCCGCCGCCAGACCCCGCCAGGGAGCACGCCAGGGTGCCTGATACGGTTGAGCCGTACGTTTTGGCGTCCTTTAAGGCCCGTCCCGTGAGGCGGGGAAGGAGGTCCTTCTTTCATGACCACCATCGGTTCCGATCCGGCCCGGCCCGTCCTCGAGGCCCCGGACATCGCGCGGGTGCTGACCCGCATCGCCCACGAGATCGTCGAACGCGCCAAGGGCGCCGACGACGTGGTGCTCCTCGGCATCCCGACCCGCGGTGTCCACCTGGCCCGCAGGCTCGCCGACAAGCTCGACGAGATCACTGCCGGCAAGATCCCGGTCGGCTCGCTCGACATCACCATGTACCGCGACGACCTGCGGCTCCGCCCGGCCCGCGCGCTCGCCCGCACCGAGATCCCGGCCGACGGGGTGGACGGCCGACTGGTCGTCCTCGTCGACGACGTGCTCTTCTCCGGCCGCACGATCCGCGCCGCGCTCGACGCGCTGGGCGACATCGGCCGTCCCCGCGCGGTGCAGCTGGCCGTCCTGGTCGACCGCGGCCACCGCGAGCTGCCCATCAGGGCCGACTACGTCGGCAAGAACATCCCCACCTCGCTGCGCGAGACCGTCAAGGTCCACCTGACCGAGGAGGACGGGCGCGACTGCGTCCTGCTCGGCGTACGCGACGGCTCCCCGGCGGACGAGTAGCGCGGGCGCCGCCCCGGCTCCCGGGGCGGCGCCATGCCCGCCCGTCCCCGCCCCCGGCCTGCCCGGGAGACGTGGCGTGCCGCCACCCAGTCCGCCCCCGCACGCATCCTCCGGAGTGACCCGATGAAGCGCCACCTGATCTCGGCCGCCGACCTCACCCGCGACGACGCCCTCCTCGTGCTCGACACGGCCGAGGAGATGGCCCGCGTCGCCGACCGGCCCATCAAGAAACTGCCGACTCTGCGCGGCCGCACGGTCGTCAACCTCTTCTTCGAGGACTCGACCCGCACCCGCATCTCCTTCGAGGCCGCCGCCAAGCGCCTGTCGGCCGACGTCATCAACTTCTCCGCCAAGGGCTCCTCGGTGTCCAAGGGCGAGTCCCTGAAGGACACCGCCCTCACCCTGGAGGCCATGGGCGCCGACGCCGTCGTCATCCGCCACCACATGTCCGGGGCGCCGCACCGGCTGGCGTACTCCGACTGGATCGGCGGCAGCGTGGTGAACGCCGGCGACGGCACCCACGAGCACCCCACGCAGGCGCTGCTGGACGCCTTCACCATGCGCCGCCACCTGTCCGGCCCCGGCCGCGACCTGGCCGGCCGCCGCATCACTATCGTCGGCGACGTCCTGCACAGCCGGGTGGCCCGCTCCAATGTGCTGCTGCTGGGCACCCTCGGCGCCGAGGTCACCCTGGTGGCGCCGCCCACCCTGCTGCCGATCGGCGTCGAGGACTGGCCCTGCGAGGTCTCCTACGACCTGGACGCTGTGCTCGACAAGTCCGACGCCGTGATGATGCTGCGCGTCCAGCGCGAGCGCATGAACGCCGCCTTCTTCCCCACCGAGCGGGAGTACTCCCGCCGCTACGGCCTCGACGGCCTGCGCATGGCCGCGCTGCCCGAGCACGCCGTCGTGATGCACCCCGGCCCGATGAACCGCGGCATGGAGATCACCGCCGAGGTCGCCGACTCGCCGCGCTGCACCGCCGTCGAGCAGGTGAAGAACGGCGTCAGCATCCGCATGGCCGTGCTGTACCTACTGCTCGGCGGAGCCGAGCCCGCCGTCTCCGCCCCCGCCCCCGTCCGCACCGAGGAGAACACCCAAGCATGAGCGCGACCCCGAAGACCCTGATCCGCGGCGCGAGGATCCTCGGCGGAGAGCCGCAGGACGTCCTGATCGACGGCGGGACCATCGCCGAGGTCGGCCCGGGCCTGACCGCCCCCGAGGGCGCCACCGTGGTCGAGGCCGAGGGCAAGATCCTCCTGCCGGGCCTGGTCGACCTCCACACCCACCTGCGCGAGCCCGGCCGCGAGGACTCCGAGACCGTCCTCACCGGCACGCGGTCCGCCGCCGCGGGCGGCTACACCGCCGTCCACGCCATGGCCAACACCTTCCCCGTCGCCGACACCGCCGGCGTCGTCGAGCAGGTCTGGCGCCTCGGCCGCGAGCACGGCTACTGCGACGTCCAGCCGGTCGGCGCCGTCACCGTGGGCCTGGAGGGCAGGAAGCTCGCCGAGCTCGGCGCGATGGCCGACTCCGCCGCCGGTGTGCGGGTCTTCTCCGACGACGGCAAGTGCGTCGACGACGCCGTGATCATGCGCCGCGCCCTGGAGTACGTGAAGGCCTTCGACGGCGTCGTCGCCCAGCACGCCCAGGAGCCCCGGCTGACCGAGGGCGCCCAGATGAACGAGGGCCTCGTCTCCGGAGAGCTGGGCCTGACCGGGTGGCCGGCCGTCGCCGAGGAGTCGATCATCGCCCGCGACGTGCTGCTCGCCGCGCACGTCGGCTCCCGCGTGCACATCTGCCACCTGTCCACGGCCGGCTCGGTCGAGATCGTCCGCTGGGCCAAGTCCAAGGGCTGGGACGTCACCGCCGAGGTCACCCCGCACCACCTGCTCCTCACCGACGAGTTGGTGCGCACCTACAACCCGGTCTACAAGGTCAACCCGCCGCTGCGCACCGAGGCCGACGTCATGGCGCTGCGCGAGGCGCTCGCCGACGGCACGATCGACTGCGTCGCCACCGACCACGCCCCGCACCCGCACGAGGACAAGGACTGCGAGTGGGGCGCGGCGGCCATGGGCATGATCGGCCTGGAGACCGCGCTGTCGGTCGTCCAGCACGCCATGGTGGACACGGGCCTGCTCGACTGGGCCGGCGTCGCCGACCGGATGTCGCTCCGTCCCGCGGCGATCGGCCGCCTCGCCGGCCACGGACGGCCCGTCTCGGCCGGTGAGCCCGCGAACCTCACCCTGGTCGATCCGGCATACCGTGGTGTGGTGAATCCCGCGGGCTTCGCCTCCCGCAGCCGCAACACCCCCTACGAGGGTCTGGAGCTGCCGGGCCAGGTGTTCGCCACGTTCCTGCGGGGCAAGGCGACGGTCATGGACGGGAAGCTCTCGTGACACCTCTGGTACTCATCGCGGCGGAGGGGAAGCACTCCGCCGAGGTCACCGACTGGTCGGCCCGCATCGGCTGGGTCGTCGGGCTGCTGCTCTTCATCGCCCTCGTCTACTGGCTGATGCGCCAGGGCTGGAAGTGGCGCGGCACCCTCCAGAGCGACCTGCCCGCACTCCCCGTCGCCCCCGAGGAGACCGGTGAGCCCCGGCCGGTCCTGCTCACGACGAGCGGCCGCTACCACGGCAGCACCACCGCGGGGCAGTGGCTGGACCGGATCGTCGCCCACGGGCTGGGCGTGCGCAGCCGCGTCGAGCTGACCCTCACCGACCGGGGGCTGGACGTCCGGCGCACCGGCGCGCCGAGCTTCTTCGTCCCGGCCGCGCAGCTGCGCGGCGCACGCCTCGACAAGGGCATCGCCGGCAAGGTCCTCACCGAGGGCGGCCTGCTGGTGGTCACCTGGGCGCACGGCGACCGGCTGATCGACTCCGGCTTCCGCTCGGACCACGCCGCCGAGCACGCCGCGTGGGTCGAGGCCCTGAACACTCTCACGCACGACCAGGAAGGCGCACGATGACGACCTCCACCCAGCGGCCCGCGAGGGTCCCTGCCGTACTCGTCCTGGAGGACGGCCGCACCTTCCGCGGCCGCGCCTACGGGGCCGTGGGGGAGACCTTCGGCGAGGCCGTCTTCTCCACCGGCATGACCGGCTACCAGGAGACCCTGACGGACCCGTCCTACCACCGCCAGGTCGTCGTCATGACCGCCCCGCACGTCGGCAACACCGGGGTCAACGACGAGGACCCGGAGTCCTCCCGCATCTGGGTGGCCGGCTACGTCGTCCGCGACCCCGCACGCGTGCCGTCCAACTGGCGCTCGCGCCGCACCCTGGACGAGGAGCTGACCCGCCAGGGCGTCGTCGGCATCAGCGGCATCGACACCCGGGCGCTCACCCGGCACCTGCGCGAGCGCGGCGCCATGCGGGTCGGCATCTTCTCCGGCGACAAGGCGCACGCCGACGAGGCCGTGCTCCTGGCCGCGGTGCAGGCCAGCCCCCAGATGAAGGGCGCCGACCTCTCGGCCGAGGTCGCCACCAAGGAGCCGTACGTCGTCCCGGCGGTCGGCGAGAAGAAGTTCACCGTCGCCGCGATCGACCTCGGCATCAAGGGGATGACCCCGCAGCGCATGGCCGAGCGCGGCATCGAGGTGCACGTGCTGCCCGCCGGCGCCACCCTGGACGAGGTCTACGCGGTCGGCCCCGACGGCGTCTTCCTCTCCAACGGCCCCGGCGACCCGGCCACCGCGGACCTGACCGTCATCCAGGGCGTCCTGGAGCGGAAGACCCCGCTGTTCGGGATCTGCTTCGGCAACCAGCTGCTCGGCCGCGCCGTCGGCTTCGGCACCTACAAGCTGAAGTACGGCCACCGCGGCATCAACCAGCCGGTGCAGGACCGTTCCACCGGCAAGGTCGAGGTCACCGCGCACAACCACGGGTTCGCCGTGGACGCGCCGCTCGACCAGGTCACCGACACCCCGTACGGGCGGGTCGAGGTCTCCCACGTGTGCCTCAACGACGACGTGGTCGAGGGCCTGCGGCTCCTCGACACCCCCGCCTTCAGCGTCCAGTACCACCCCGAGGCCGCCGCAGGTCCGCACGACGCCGCGTACCTGTTCGACCGCTTCGTGAAGCTCATGGAGGGCCAGCGTGCCTAAGCGCACCGATATCCAGTCCGTCCTGGTCATCGGCTCCGGCCCGATCGTCATCGGCCAGGCCGCGGAGTTCGACTACTCGGGTACCCAGGCCTGCCGCGTCCTGCGCGCCGAGGGCCTTCGGGTGATCCTGGTCAACTCCAACCCGGCCACGATCATGACCGACCCGGAGATCGCCGACGCCACCTACGTCGAGCCGATCACCCCCGAGTTCGTCGAGAAGATCATCGCCAAGGAGCGCCCCGACGCGCTCCTGCCCACCCTGGGCGGCCAGACCGCGCTCAACACCGCGATCTCGCTCCACAAGGCGGGCGTCCTCGACAAGTACGGCGTCGAGCTGATCGGCGCCAACGTCGAGGCCATCAACAAGGGCGAGGACCGCGACCTGTTCAAGGAGGTCGTCGCGGCCGTCAACGCCAAGATCGGCCACGGCGAGTCCGCCCGCTCGGTCATCTGCCACACCATGGACGAGGTCCTCGCGGGCGTCGACACCCTGGGCGGCTACCCCGTCGTCGTCCGACCCTCCTTCACCATGGGCGGCGCCGGCTCCGGCTTCGCCCACGACGAGGAGGAGCTGCGCCGCATCGCCGGCCAGGGCCTGACGCTCTCGCCGACCACCGAGGTGCTCCTGGAGGAGTCCATCCTCGGCTGGAAGGAGTACGAGCTGGAGCTGATGCGCGACAAGCACGACAACGTCGTGGTCGTCTGCTCCATCGAGAACTTCGACCCCATGGGCGTGCACACCGGCGACTCCATCACCGTCGCGCCCGCCATGACGCTGACCGACCGCGAGTACCAGATCCTGCGCGACGTCGGCATCGCCGTCATCCGCGAGGTCGGCGTCGACACCGGCGGCTGCAACATCCAGTTCGCGGTCGACCCCGAGGACGGCCGGGTCATCGTCATCGAGATGAACCCGCGCGTGTCCCGCTCCTCGGCGCTCGCCTCCAAGGCGACGGGCTTCCCGATCGCCAAGATCGCCGCCAAGCTCGCCGTCGGCTACACCCTCGACGAGATCCCCAACGACATCACCGAGCAGACCCCGGCCTCCTTCGAGCCGACGCTCGACTACGTCGTCGTGAAGGTGCCGCGCTTCGCCTTCGAGAAGTTCCCGGTCGCCGACGCCACCCTCACCACCACCATGAAGTCGGTCGGTGAGGCCATGGCCATCGGCCGCAACTTCCCCGAGGCCCTGCAGAAGGCGCTGCGCTCCCTGGAGAAGAAGGGCAGCCAGTTCGCCTTCACCGGCGACCCGGGCGACAAGGGCGAGCTGCTGCTCGCCGCGGTGCGCCCCACGGACGGCCGGATCAACACCGTCATGCAGGCGATCCGGGCCGGCGCCACCCCGCAGGAGGTCTTCGACGCCACGAAGATCGACCCCTGGTTCGTCGACCAGCTCTTCCTGATCAAGGAGATCGCCGACGAGCTGGCGGCCGCCGACAAGCTCGGCCCCGAGCTGCTCGCCGAGGCCAAGCGGTACGGCTTCTCCGACGCCCAGCTCGCCGAGATCCGCGGTCTGCGCGAGGACGTCGTCCGCGAGGTCCGGCACGCCCTCGGCGTCCGGCCGGTCTACAAGACGGTCGACACCTGCGCCGCCGAGTTCGCCGCCCGCACCCCGTACTTCTACTCGTCCTACGACGAGGAGAGCGAGGTCGCCCCGCGCGAGAAGCCCGCGGTGATCATCCTGGGCTCGGGCCCGAACCGCATCGGCCAGGGCATCGAGTTCGACTACTCGTGCGTGCACGCCTCCTTCGCGCTGAGCGACGCGGGCTACGAGACCGTCATGGTCAACTGCAACCCCGAGACCGTCTCCACCGACTACGACACCTCCGACCGGCTCTACTTCGAGCCGCTCACCCTGGAGGACGTACTGGAGATCGTCCACGCCGAGCGGCAGGCCGGTCCCGTCGCGGGCGTCGTCGTCCAGCTCGGCGGCCAGACCCCGCTCGGCCTCGCCCAGGCGCTGAAGGACAACGGCGTGCCGGTCGTGGGCACCTCGCCCGAGGCCATCCACCTCGCCGAGGACCGCGGCGCCTTCGGCCGCGTCCTGGACCGGGCGGGCCTGCCCGCGCCCAAGCACGGCACCGCCACGACCTTCGAGGAGGCCAAGGCCATCGCCGACGAGATCGGCTACCCGGTCCTGGTCCGGCCCTCCTACGTGCTCGGCGGCCGCGGCATGGAGATCGTCTACGACGAGACCCGCCTCGCCTCCTACATCGCCGAGTCCACCGAGATCAGCCCGGACCGGCCCGTGCTGGTCGACCGATTCCTCGACGACGCCATCGAGATCGACGTCGACGCGCTCTACGACGGCCACGAGCTCTACCTCGGCGGCGTCATGGAGCACATCGAGGAGGCCGGCATCCACTCCGGCGACTCCGCGTGCGCCCTGCCCCCGATCACCCTCGGCGGCCACGACATCAAGCGGCTGCGCGCCTCCACCGAGGCCATCGCCAAGGGCGTCGGCGTCCAGGGCCTGATCAATATCCAGTTCGCCCTGGCCGGGGACATCCTCTACGTGCTGGAGGCCAACCCGCGCGCCTCCCGCACCGTCCCCTTCACCTCCAAGGCGACCGCGGTACCGCTGGCCAAGGCCGCCGCCCGCATCTCGCTCGGCGCCACCATCGCCGAGCTGCGCGCCGAGGGCCTGCTCCCGGCCCACGGCGACGGCGGCACCCTGCCGCTGGACGCGCCGATCTCCGTCAAGGAGGCCGTGCTCCCCTGGAGCCGCTTCCGTGACGTGCACGGCCGGGGCGTCGACACCGTCCTCGGCCCGGAGATGCGCTCCACCGGCGAGGTCATGGGCATCGACTCGGTCTTCGGCACGGCGTACGCCAAGTCGCAGGCCGCCGCCTACGGCGCGCTGCCGACCAAGGGCCGCGCCTTCGTCTCGGTCGCCAACCGCGACAAGCGCGCGCTGATCTTCCCGGCCCGGGCGCTGGTCGAGCACGGCTTCGAGCTGCTGGCCACCTCCGGCACCGCCGAGGTGCTCAAGCGCAACGGCATCGAGGCCACCGTGGTGCGCAAGAAGAGCGAGGGCACCGGCCCCAACGGCGAGCCGACCGTCATCGAGCTCATCCACGACGGCGCCATCGACCTCATCGTCAACACCCCGTTCGGCACCGGCGGCCGCCTGGACGGCTACGACATCCGCACCGCGGCCGTCGCCCGCGGCGTGCCGTGCCTGACGACGGTGCAGGCGCTCGCCGCCGCCGTCCAGGGCGTCGACGCGCTGAACCGCGGCGACGTCGGGGTCCGCTCCCTGCAGGAACACGCGGAACACCTGACCGCCGCCCGCGAGGCGTAGGACGACGAGGGGGACACCGATCCGGTGTCCCCCTCGTCACGAGCCCCCTCCCCCTCGCCCGCCGCGGAAGGCTGCGCATGTACTCCCTCCTGTTCAACCTGTTCTTCAAGCGCCTCGACCCCGAGCGCGCCCACCACCTCGCCTTCGGCTGGATCCGGCTCGCCGCCCGGATCCCCGTCCTGCGCACCTTCGCCGCCGCGCTGCTCGCGCCGCGGCACCGCGGTCTGCGCACCGAGGCGCTGGGCCGCCGGATGCACGGCCCCTTCGGGCTCGCCGCCGGCTTCGACAAGAACGCGGTCGGCATCGACGGGCTCACCATGCTCGGCTTCGACCACGTCGAGATCGGCACCGTCACCGCCCAGCCGCAGCCGGGCAACCCCAGGCAGCGGCTCTTCCGCCTGGTCGCCGACCGCGCCCTGATCAACCGCATGGGCTTCAACAACGAGGGCTCGGCCGCGGTCGCCGCGCGCCTGGCCGCCCGCAAGGCGGTCTTCCCGACCACGGTCGGCGTCAACATCGGCAAGACCAAGGTCGTCCCGGAGGAGGAAGCGGTCGCCGACTACGTCACCTCCACCGAGCGGCTCGCCCGCCACGCCGACTACCTGGTCGTCAACGTCTCCTCGCCCAACACCCCCGGACTGCGCAACCTGCAGGCCGTCGACCACCTCCGCCCGCTGCTCAGCGCCGTGCGCGAGGCCGCCGACCGCACCGTCACCGGCCGCCGCGTCCCCCTGCTGGTCAAGATCGCCCCCGACCTCGCCGACGAGGACGTCGACGCCGTCGCCGACCTCGCCCTCGAACTCGGCCTGGACGGCATCATCGCCACCAACACCACCGTCGCCCGCGACGGCCTCGGCCTGCGCTCGGACGCCGCCCTGGTCAAGGAGACCGGCGGCCTGTCCGGCGCCCCCCTGGGGGAACGCTCCCTGGAGGTGCTGCGCCGCCTGTACGCCCGCGTCGGCGACCGCATCACCCTCGTCGGGGTGGGCGGGGTCGAGACCGCCGAGGACGTCTGGCAGCGCATCCTGGCCGGCGCCACCCTCGTGCAGGGCTACAGCGCCTTCGTCTACCGGGGCCCCTTCTGGTGCCGCACGATCCACCGGGACCTCGCCGCGCTGCTGCAGGCCAGCCCGTACGCCACCCTCGCCGACGCCGTCGGCGCCGAGACCCGGAAGGCAGCCACCCCGCGATGAACCCCGAGCCCTTCGGCGCCAGGCTGCGCCGCGCCATGGACACCCGTGGGCCGCTCTGCGTCGGCATCGACCCGCACTCCTCCCTGCTCTCCGCCTGGGGCCTGCAGGACGACGTCGCCGGCCTGGAGCGCTTCACCCGCACTGTGGTGGAGGCGCTGGCCGACCGGGTCGCCGTCCTCAAACCGCAGAGCGCCTTCTTCGAGCGCTTCGGCTCCCGCGGCATCGCCGTCCTGGAGACGGCCGTCGCCGAGGCCCGGGCGGCCGGCGCCCTGGTGCTGATGGACGCCAAGCGCGGCGACATCGGCTCCACCATGGCCGCGTACGCCGCGACCTACCTCGATCCCGCCTCGTCGCTGTTCTCGGACGCGGTGACCGTCAGCCCGTACCTGGGCTTCGGCTCGCTGCGCCCCGCCCTGGACGCCGCCCGGGCGAGCGGCAGCGGCGTCTTCGTGCTCGCCCTGACCTCCAATCCGGAGGGCGCGGAAGTGCAGCGGTCAACCGCGGCAGGCGGCGCGTCCCTCGCCCAGGTGATGCTGAACCACATCGCGGCCGAGAACGAGGGTGACGTGCCGCTCGGATCGGTCGGCGCGGTCGTTGGCGCCACGCTCGACGAGGCGGGTGTGGACCTCGCGGTGAACGGGCCCCTCCTGGCCCCCGGCATCGGCGCCCAGGGGGCCACCGCGGCCGACCTCCCCAGGGTGTTCGGGGAGGCCGTGCGCAACGTCGTGCCGAGCGTCAGCAGGGGCGTCCTGAAGCTCGGACCGTCCGTCGCGGGGCTTCGTGAAGCGGCCGAAAGGGAGGTCGCGGAACTCGCCTCGGTCGTCAAGTAGCGGTCAAGACGTCCGGAAACCTGCGCAGATTTGTCCGAAAAGTCCTGGTCGGTTGACGCTGACCAGGACTTTTCTTCTTGTTTGCGCTGACTGCGGCCGCTGGGGCCGCTAGTCTCCGTCGAGAGCGCGCACGCTGCGCGTTTCACGTTGCCCCTGCAGGTGGGGGGCGACTAGGTTCCACACCGGTCCGTATCCGACAGTTCTACTTCCGAGGTGACGTAGGCGTGGCTCTTCCGCCCCTTACCCCTGAACAGCGCGCTGCCGCGCTCGAGAAGGCCGCCGCGGCTCGCCGGGAGCGCGCCGAGGTCAAGAATCGGCTCAAGCACTCCGGCGCCTCGCTGCACGAGGTCATCAAGCAGGGCCAGGAGAACGACGTCATCGGCAAGATGAAGGTCTCCGCCCTCCTGGAGTCCCTGCCCGGCGTGGGCAAGGTCCGCGCCAAGCAGATCATGGAGCGGCTCGGCATCTCCGAGAGCCGCCGGGTCCGCGGGCTCGGCTCCAACCAGATCGCATCCCTGGAGCGCGAGTTCGGCAGCCCCGCTGCCTGACGTTCCCAGCACCCTCCGGGAACCGGGATAATCGCTCCATGAGTGAACGTCCGCGGCTGACCGTGCTCTCCGGCCCCTCGGGGGTCGGCAAGAGCACGGTCGTCGCTCATATGCGCACAGTCCACCCCGAGGTGTGGCTCTCCGTCTCGGCCACCACCCGCAAGCCCCGCCCCGGTGAGGAACACGGGGTGCACTACTACTTCGTCGAGAACGACGAGTTCGACAAGCTCGTCGCCAACGGCGAACTGCTGGAGTGGGCGGAATTCGCGGGGAACCGGTACGGCACACCGCGCCAGGCGGTGCTGGAGCGCCTGGAGGCCGGCGAGCCGGTCCTGCTGGAGATCGACCTGCAGGGCGCCCGCCAGGTCCGGGAGTCGATGCCCGAGGCGCAGCTGGTCTTCCTGGCGCCGCCGAGCTGGGGCGAGCTGGTCCGCCGGCTCACCGGCCGGGGCACCGAGGCCCCCGAGGTCATCGAGCGCCGGCTGGAGGCCGCGCGGGTCGAACTGGCGGCCGAGCCGGAGTTCGACACCACCCTGGTGAACACCTCCGTCGAGGACGTCGCGCGCGAGCTGCTAGCCTTGATGGCCGTAGTCTGATCTTTTTGCACCCAATCGGAAGGTAGAGCGTGTCCTCTTCCATCACCACGCCCGAGGGCATCATCAACCCGCCGATCGACGAGCTGCTCGAGGCCACCGACTCGAAGTACAGCCTCGTGATCTACGCGGCCAAGCGTGCCCGACAGATCAACGCCTACTACTCGCAGCTCGGCGAGGGCCTGCTCGAGTACGTCGGCCCGCTCGTGGACACCCACGTGCACGAGAAGCCGCTGTCGATCGCGCTGCGCGAGATCAACGCGGGTCTGCTGACCTCCGAGGCCGTCGAGGGCCCGGTCCAGTAACCGCGCCCACGCGTCACACCACGGGCCCGGCGGCACGACCGCCGGGCCCGTGGTGTGTCATGGGGTGGTACGCACCACGGTCCAACACAGCGCGGGAGAGACGATGGGGAAGCCACAGGTCGTCCTGGGCGTGAGCGGCGGGATCGCCGCCTACAAGGCGTGCGAGCTGCTGCGCCGGTTCACCGAGTCGGGACACGACGTACGCGTCGTGCCCACGGCCTCGGCGCTGCACTTCGTCGGAGAGGCCACCTGGTCGGCACTGTCGGGCAACCCCGTCTCGACCGAGGTCTGGGAGAGCGTCCACGAGGTGCCGCACGTACGCATCGGGCAGGGCGCGGACCTGGTCGTGGTCGCCCCGGCCACCGCCGACGTGCTCGCCAAGGCCGCCCACGGGCTCGCCGACGACCTGCTCACCAACACGCTGCTCACCGCGCGCTGTCCCGTGGTGTTCGCGCCCGCCATGCACACCGAGATGTGGGAGCACGCCGCCACCCAGGAGAACGTGGCGACCCTGCGCCGCCGCGGCGCGATCGTCCTCGAGCCCGCGGTCGGGCGCCTCACCGGCGTCGACACGGGCAAGGGCCGGCTGCCCGAGCCCGCCGAGATCTTCGAGGCCTGCCGCCGGGTGCTGCTGCGCGGCCCGCGCGCACTGGAGACGGACCTGGCGGGACGCCACGTCGTCATCAGCGCCGGCGGCACCCGCGAGCCCCTCGACCCCGTCCGCTACCTGGGCAACCGCTCCTCCGGCAAGCAGGGCTACGCCCTCGCCCGTACGGCCCTGGCCCGGGGCGCCCGGGTCACCCTGGTCTCCGCCAACACCGGCCTCGCCGACCCGGCGGGGGCGGACGTGGTGCGCGTCGGCACGGCGGTGCAGCTGCGCGAGGCCGTGCTGAAGGCCGCGTCCGACGCCGACGTGGTGGTGATGGCGGCCGCCGTCGCCGACTTCCGTCCGGCGCGGTACGCCGAGGGCAAGATCAAGAAGAAGGACGGCGAGGAACCCGCGCCCGTGGAGCTGGTGCGCAACCCCGACGTGCTCGCCGAGCTGTCAGCCGGACGGCCGCACCCGGCGCAGATCGTGGTGGGCTTCGCCGCCGAGACCGACGACGTGCTGGCCAACGGCCGTGCCAAGCTCGCCCGCAAGGGGTGCGACCTGCTGGTCGTCAACGAGGTCGGGGACCACAAGGCCTTCGGGTCCGAGGAGAACGAGGCGGTCGTGCTCGGCGCCGACGGCAGCGAGACCGCCGTGCCGTACGGGCCGAAGGAGGCCCTGGCCGAGCAGGTGTGGGACCTGGTCGCGGCCCGCCTGGTCTGACGACACTTCGGGACGGTACGTCTGCGCTACTGGCGTTCTGTCCCGAGGTGATGCACAGTGTCGCAGGTCACGGCATATCCAAGGTGCGAGATGCCGTGTCCCTGCGCATGAGTCGGACGATAAACTGACCCATGGCCCGCCGGGCGCAGCCCCGCGCGAGCCGCCAACGATCAGCCAGCAGCCGCTGCAACCCCAGGGAGCGATGTGTCCCGCCGCCTGTTCACCTCGGAGTCCGTGACCGAGGGCCACCCCGACAAGATCGCTGACCAGATCAGCGACACGATCCTCGACGCCCTGCTCAAGGAGGACCCCTCCTCGCGCGTCGCCGTCGAGACGTTGATCACCACCGGTCTGGTGCACGTCGCCGGAGAGGTCACGACCAAGGGGTACGCGGACATCGCGACCCTGGTGCGGAACAAGATCCTCGACATCGGCTACGACTCGTCGAAGAAGGGCTTCGACGGCGCTTCCTGCGGTGTCTCGGTCTCCATCGGTGCGCAGTCCCCGGACATCGCGCAGGGTGTCGACACGGCCTACGAGAGCCGGGTCGAGGGCGATGACGACGAACTCGACCGGCAGGGCGCGGGCGACCAGGGCCTGATGTTCGGCTACGCCTGCGACGAGACCCCCGAGCTGATGCCGCTCCCGATCACGCTGGCGCACCGGCTCTCCCGGCGGCTCACCGAGGTCCGCAAGAACGGGACCATCCCCTACCTGCGGCCCGACGGCAAGACCCAGGTCACCATCGAGTACAACGACGACAAGGCCGTGCGCCTCGACACCGTCGTCGTCTCCTCGCAGCACGCCAGCGACATCGACCTCGAGTCGCTGCTCGCGCCCGACATCCGCGAGTTCGTCGTGGAGCCGGAGCTGAAGGCGCTGCTCGACGACGGCATCAAGATCGACACCGACGGCTACCGGCTGCTGGTCAACCCGACCGGGCGCTTCGAGATCGGCGGCCCGATGGGTGACGCCGGCCTCACCGGTCGCAAGATCATCATCGACACCTACGGCGGCATGGCCCGCCACGGCGGCGGCGCGTTCTCCGGCAAGGACCCGTCCAAGGTCGACCGCTCCGCCGCCTACGCCATGCGCTGGGTCGCCAAGAACGTCGTCGCCGCGGGCCTCGCCTCGCGCTGCGAGGTCCAGGTCGCCTACGCGATCGGCAAGGCCGAGCCCGTCGGCCTGTTCGTGGAGACCTTCGGCACCCACACCGTGGACCACGAGAAGATCGAGCAGGCCATCGGCCAGGTCTTCGACCTCCGCCCGGCCGCGATCATCCGCGACCTCGACCTGCTCCGCCCGATCTACGCCCAGACCGCGGCGTACGGCCACTTCGGCCGTGAGCTGCCGGACTTCACCTGGGAACGCACCGACCGCGTCGAGGCGCTGCGCCAGGCGGCCGGCATCTAGGCCCACCGTATCCATGGCCTGACGACGGCCCCGGACCCGCGCGGTCCGGGGCCGTCGGCGTGCGCGGGGCGCGGAATCCGGGAAGCGGGGCGTCCGGCGACGGCGGGCGGCATCGCTGTGCCGACGGCGGCGGCAGCCGTGCGGCACCGCACCGCGGGGCGACGGGGCTCCATGCGGTGTCCGCAGCGGGTACGGAGGGCGTGGGCCGCGCAAGGGCCCGCGACGCATCCGGCCCCCCGAGGCACGGGGCTGGGCGCCCGGGGTCGCCGCCGGCTCCCCGAGGTCTCGCTTCCGCGTGCGGCGGTTCCTCCGCCGTCTCGACGCGCCGCCGCTGGGCGGGGGCGACGACGGCGCTCGGTCCGCAGCGGGCGGGACGGGCGTGCGCCACGGCAAGGGGCCGTGACCCTACCGGGCCGTCCGCGGACTCCGCTTGCGTGCCGCCGCTTTGATGCGGAGGGCCGTCCAGGCCCGGCGGAGCCACCGGTACGAACCCCCGGCGACGCGGTCGCGCGGGGAGAGCGCCGCGAGTCGGCGGAGCCGCCCGGCAGCCGGGGCGGGGCCGGGTGTCCGACGCGTCTGGTAACACTGAGGCTGTGAGCAGCGAGGACGACCGACAGGTGTCCCCGGCGGCGGAGCCGCACGGGGGAGAGCAGCTCGCGCTCATCCGGGAGACGGTGCGCAAGGCCAAGGAGCCCCGCGCCAAGCCGCGGACCTGGCGGGGCGCGGCGCTGGCCGAAGGGCTGCCGGTGGCCCGCGTCCTGGTCGACAAGGGCCTGCTCCACCTCGACCAGTACTTCGATTACGCGGTCCCCGCCGCCATGGACGCCGAGGCGCGGCCCGGCGTGCGCGTCCGCGTGCGGTTCGGCGGCCGGGTGGGCAAGGGCGGCCGCCGCGAGGGCGGCGAACTGCACGACGGCTTCATCGTCGACCGGCTGACCGAGAGCGACTACCGCGGCCCCCTCGCACCGCTCGCCCAGGTCCTGTCGCCCGAGGAGGTGCTGACCCCCGGTCTGCTCCGGCTGTGCCGCGCCGTCGCCGACCGCTACGCGGGCGCCCTCGCCGACATCGTGCAGCTCGCGGTGCCGCCGCGCCGGGCCAAGGTCGAGGCGGAGCCGGTACGCGATCCGCTCCCGGCACCCCACCCGCCCGAGCCCGGGCCCTGGGCACGCTATCCGACGGGGCCCGCGTTCCTGCAGGCGCTGGCGCGCGGGGACACCCCACGGGCGGTGTGGACGGCGCTGCCCGGGCCGTACTGGCCCGAGGAGATCGCCCGCGCCATGGCGGCGGCGCTCGCCTCGGGGCGCGGAGCGCTGGCCGTCGTGCCGGACGGCCGCGCCGCCGCCCGCGTCGACGAGGCGCTGACCGCCGTCATCGGGGAGGGCCGCCATGTGCTGCTGACCGCCGATGCCGGGCCGGAGGAGCGGTACCGCCGCTGGCTCGCGGTGAGCCGGGGCAGCGTACGTGCCGTCGTCGGCACCCGGGCCGCGATGTTCGCGCCGGTGGCGGACCTCGGACTCGCCGTGCTCTGGGACGACGGCGACTCCAGCCACGCCGAGCAGCACGCGCCGCAGCCGCACGCCCGCGACGTGCTGCTGCTGCGGGCCGCCGAGGAACGGGCGGGCTTCCTGCTCGGCGGCCTCACCTGCACCGTGGAGGCCGCCCAACTGGTCGACACCCAGTGGGCACTGCCGCTGACCGCACCGCGCGAGCGGGTGCGGGCCGCCGCGCCCCTGGTCCGCACGGTCGGCGACGGCGACGAGGCAAGGGACGCCGCCGCGCGCGCGGCACGGCTGCCGTCGGTGGCCTGGCAGGTGACGCGGGACGCGCTGCAGCGCGGCCCGGTGCTGGTGCAGGTGCCCCGGCGGGGCTACGTACCGCGGCTGGCCTGCGAGCGCTGCCGCGAGCCCGCCCGGTGTGCGCACTGCGCGGGGCCGCTGCAGCTCGGCGACGGGGAGAGCGCGCCGCACTGCGGCTGGTGCGGACGGCCCGAGGCGGGCTGGCACTGCAAGGAGTGCGGTGGTTTCCGGTTGCGCGCCCAGGTGGTCGGTGCCCGGCGCACCGCCGACGAACTGGGCCGGGCCTTCCCCAAGGTGCCGGTGCGGACCTCCGGGCGGGACGGGGTGCTGGCCTCCGTGCCGGGCACGCCCGCGCTGGTGATCTCTACCCCCGGCGCGGAACCGGTCGCCGAGGGCGGCTATGCGGCTGCGCTGCTGCTGGACGGCTGGGCCCTGCTCAACCGCCCGGACCTGCGGGCCGGGGAGGAGACCCTGCGCCGCTGGGCCGCTGCGGCGGCCCTGGTGCGGCCGGCCGGCGAGGGCGGCACCGTGGTCGTCCTCGCGGAGCCCACGCTGCGGCCCGTGCAGGCCCTCGTCCGCTGGGACCCGGTCGGCCACGCCGTGCGCGAACTGGCCGAACGCGCCGAACTGGGCTTCCCCCCGGTCTCCCGGATGGCCGCGGTCAGCGGGCGTCCCGCCGCTGTCGCCGACCTGCTGGCCACGGTCCGGCTCCCGGAGGGCACCGACGTCCTCGGCCCGGTGCCGCTGCCGATCACCGACCCCGCGCGGCCCCGCCGCTCCGGGGACACCCCGCCCGGCGAGCGCTGGGAACGCGTGCTGCTGCGCGTGCCGCCGGGCAACGGCGCCGCCCTGGCGGCCGCCCTGAAGTCCGCGCAGACCGCGCGCATCGCCCGCAAGGAGCCCGACCCGGTCCGGGTCCGCATCGACCCGCCGGACATCGGCTAGCGCCCCGGACGGGGACCCGCGGCGGAAGTCGGCAGGGAGGGGGCTCTCCGGGCGCTGGCGGCACGTTGGGTCCGTGGGGCCGCCCGCATCATCCGCGGCCGGCCGGGTCCGGGTGGGGACCGGCTTCGGGTGCAGGCGGGAGAGCCGATCCTCGGCTCCGAGCGGTCCTGACGTTCGAGGGACGTCCCACCGTGTGGGCGTGGGGAGCGGGTGCCGCCCGGGGTGCCCGCCCCGGGGTCGCTGCCGCGGTGCCGTCGTACCCGGTCAGGTCCACGTCGTGAGCGGAGCGCGTGCCGCTGCGTGGGCCGCCGCGCTGAAGTCGCCCGAGTCCGGCTCGCGCGATGGCGGGCGCTGGAAGCGGATGCCGCGGACGGGGAAAAGCGCTTGACGCCCCGGCCTAGGGTTCCGGGTATGACCAGCACGCTCCGACTGGAGAAGATCACCCCGGACAACGTCGACGCCGCGATCGCCCTGAAGGTCCGCCCGGACCAGGAACACCTGGTGGCCCCGGTCGTGAAGTCCCTCGCGGAGGCCTACGCGTACGGGGAGACGGCCTGGCCCCGGCTGATCGTCGACGACGACCGGGCCGTCGGCTTCCTCATGGCCTTCTTCGACATCGACTTCGCGGGCGACGGAAGCGGTACCGACCTCCGCTCGGGTCTGTGGCGCCTCGCCATCGCTGCCGGCGAGCAGGGCCGCGGCTACGGAAGGTACGCCGTCCAGTCGGTGGTGGAGGAGGTCCGCCGCCGGGGCGGCACCCGGGTCACCACCACCTGGCACCCCGGCGAGGGCGGCCCGGAACGCTTCTACCTGGGGCTGGGCTTCCGGCCGACGGGGGAGTCCAGCGGCGGCCAGACCGTGGGGGAGCTGGAGTTGTAGCCGGCTGCCGCTCGGGCTGCGGTCCGGTTCCGGCCTGGGGCCCGAGGCGCACCGGCGGCCCTGACCGCGGTGCGTCCGTGCCCGTACGCGCCCGTCAGCGCCCGCCCCGGCGGCCGTCCTGTCGGCGTGGCGGGCGGCGGGGCGGGCGTGCCCGGGGAGCCGCCGGATCAGCCCGTGCGCGGGGAGGGGACCGCGCCGGGGACGGCCTCGTCGCGGGCGGCGGCGTGCGCGGGCATCGCGCGGGCCGCGGGCACCGAGGGCACGACCGCCGGGGCCGGGGGCTCGCCGTGCACCTCCGGCGCGGCCGCCCCGGCCGGTGCCGAGCGCCGGTTGCCGTACCGCCGGTGGACGGCCTGCTTGGTGACGCCCAGCGCGGAGCCGACGGCGTCCCAGCTGAAGCCGAGGGAGCGGTCGAACTCGACGGCCGCGGTCACCAGGGTCTCGACGCTGTCCCGCAGTTCCTGGGCGAGCCGGACGGTGGGGGCGGGGGCGCGGCCGTAGACCACGAATCCCGCGGACGGCCCGCCGCGGCGGGGACGGTAGACGTTGCCCAGCTGGGTGGTGAGGGTGCGCAGCGCGTCGACCTGTCGGCGGACCCGCTCGATGTCCCGCACCAGCAGGTGAAGGCTCGCCCTGGCCTGGGCGTCATGAGTTGCGTGTTCGGGCATCAACTGGCCTCTCGAACCGGCTCTTGTGGGTCAAACTCCATTGACCAACGCGCCAGACTCCCGTGGAGTCACGCATCAGGGGCGCATCGCACCCTTCGGGGGGCGTGCGCAGGGGTGCGCGCCCCCACCCCGTCGGCCCATAGACTGGGGCGGTTGCCCTGTCACCGTCCGACCACGGAGTCCCCGCGTGTCCATCCAGCCGATCCGCCTCTTCGGCGACCCCGTGCTGCGCATGACGGCGCAGCCCGTGACCGTCTTCGACAAAGAGCTGCGCACCCTCGTCAAGGACCTCGAGGAGACCATGAAGGACGCTCCGGGCGCAGGCCTGGCGGCGCCTCAGATCGGCGTCTCGCTCCGGGTGTTCACCTACCACGTCGACGGTGAGCTGGGCCATCTGGTCAACCCGGACCTCAGCCTGAGCGAGGAGGAGCAGGACGGCCCCGAGGGCTGCCTGTCCCTGCCCGGGCTGCGCTTCGACACCAAGCGTGCCCACGGGGTCGTCGCCAGGGGGTTCAACATGTACGGCGACCCGGTGACCGTCGAGGGCACCCAACTGCTCGCCCGCTGCATCCAGCACGAGACCGACCACCTCGACGGCATCATCTTCATCGACCGCCTCGACCGCGAGCAGCGCAAGGCCGCGATGAAGGCGATACGCGAGGCCGAGTGGGCCGGTCAGCCCGCGCCCCAGGTCCGCGTCTCCCCGCACAGCACGTTCGGCCGCGCACTGTAGGGCCGCGCACCGCAGAAAGGCATCCCGCACGCATGAGGCTCGTCTTCGCCGGCACCCCCGAGGTCGCCGTTCCCGCCCTCGACGCCCTGATCGCCTCCGGCCGGCACGAGGTCGTCGCCGTGGTCACCCGGCCGGACGCCACGGCGGGGCGCGGCCGCAAGCTCGTCGCCAGCCCGGTGGCCCAGCGCGCGGAGGAGGCCGGCATCGAGGTCCTCAAGCCCGCCCGGCCCCGCGACGAGGACTTCCTGGCCCGGCTCCGCGAGATCGCCCCCGACTGCTGCCCGGTCGTCGCCTACGGCGCTCTGCTGCCCCGCGTCGCTCTTGACGTGCCCGCCCACGGCTGGGTCAACCTGCACTTCTCCCTGCTTCCCGCCTGGCGCGGCGCCGCCCCGGTGCAGCACGCCGTCATGGCGGGCGACGAGGTCACCGGAGCCGCGACCTTCCTCATCGAGGAGGGCCTGGACTCCGGTCCGGTGTACGGCGTCGTCACCGAGGACGTCCGCCCCCGCGACACCAGCGGCGACCTGCTCACCCGGCTCTCGCACAGCGGTGCGAAGCTGCTCGCCGCCACCATGGACGGCATCGAGGACGGCGCGCTGGTCGCCCGGCCGCAGCCAGGTGAGGGCGTCAGCCTGGCACCCAAGATCACCGTCGACGACGCCCGCGTCGACTGGACCGCCCCGGCCCTGCGGGTGGACCGCGTGATCCGCGGCTGCACCCCGGCGCCCGGCGCCTGGACCGTGTTCGGCGGCGAACGCCTCAAGGTCGGCCCCGTCACCCTGCTGCCCGAGCGCACCGACCTGGCGCCCGGCGAACTGGAGGTCACCAAGCGCGCCGTGTACGTGGGCACCGGCAGCCACGCCGTGGAACTCGGGGAAGTGCGTCCGCAGGGCAAGAAGCCGATGCCCGCGGCCGACTGGGCACGCGGCGTCCGCGTCCCCTCCGGGGAGCGGCTCGGCGCCTGACCGCGCCCTCCACGTAGGCTCGAAGCGGGGCGCACCGCGCCCCGCCGTACCACCGACACTCCCGGAGCACCTTCCACGTGAGCGAACCGTCACGCCGCCGACCGCGTCCCGCCGCCCGCCAGGGCCGCAACCAGGGAGGGCCCCCGCAGGGCGGCCGGCCCTACCGCAAGCCCCAGCGCGACCCCGTGCGCATCCTGGCGTTCGAGGCGCTGCGTGCGGTCGACGAGCGGGACGCGTACGCCAACCTCGTCCTGCCGGCGCTGTTGCGGGAGGCCGAGTCGGAGGCGGCGCGCAAGGGCCGTGAGTTCGGCCGGCGCGACGCCGCCCTCGCCACGGAGCTGGTGTACGGCACCCTGCGCCGGCAGGGCACGTACGACGCCGTGATCGCGGCCTGCGTCGACCGTCCGCTGCGTGAGGTCGACCCGCCCGTGCTGGACGTGCTGTCGCTCGGCACCCACCAGCTGCTGGGCACCCGCATCCCCAGCCACGCCGCTGTCTCCGCCACCGTCGAGCTGGCCCGTGTGGTCCTCGGCGACGGGCGGGCGAAGTTCGTCAACGCGGTGCTGCGCCGGATCGCCGCGCGGGACCTGGACGCCTGGCTGGACGAGGTGGCGCCGCCCTACGACGAGGACCCCGAGGACCACCTCGCCGTCGTCCACTCCCACCCGCGCTGGATCGTCTCGGCCCTGTGGGACGCCCTCGGCGGGGGCCGCGCGGGCATGGAGGAACTGCTCGCGGCCGACAACGAGCGTCCCGAGGTCACCCTCGTCGCGCGCCCGGGCCGCGCCACCCCGCAGGAACTCGCCGACGCGCTCCCGGAGGACAGCACCCTCCCCGGCCGCTGGTCGCCCTACGCCGTCCGGCTCGCCGAGGGCGGTGACCCGGCGGCCGTCGAGGCGGTTCGCGAGGGCCGCGCCGGCGTGCAGGACGAGGGCAGCCAGCTCGTCGCCGCCGCCCTGGCCGCCGCCCCGCTCGGCGACGGCCCCGACCGGCTCTGGCTGGACGGCTGCGCCGGCCCCGGCGGCAAGGCGGCTCTGCTCGGCGCGCTCGCCGCGGAGCGCGGGGCGGCCCTGGTCGCCTCCGAGAAGCAGCCGCACCGGGCCCGGCTCGTCGCCCGCGCCCTGGCGGGCAACCCCGGGCCGTTCGGGGTGATCGTCGCCGACGGCACCCGTCCCGCCTGGCGCTCCGGGGCCTTCGACCGCGTCCTGGTCGACGTGCCCTGCACCGGTCTCGGCGCCCTGCGCCGCCGTCCCGAGGCCCGCTGGCGTCGGCGTGCCGAGGACGTCCCGGGCTTCGCGCCCCTGCAGCGAGGCCTGCTGGAGTCCGCCCTGAGCGCGGTGCGCGTCGGCGGGGTCGTCGGCTACGCGACCTGCTCCCCGCACCCTGCCGAGACCCGTGCCGTCGTCGAGGACGTCCTCGGCCGTCCGGGTGCCGTCCCCGCCGAATGGGTCGACGCACGCCCCCTCATGCCCGGGGTCCCCGACCTCGGCGACGGCCCCGACGTCCAGCTCTGGCCGCACCTGCACGGCACCGACGCGATGTACCTCGCCCTGCTGCGCCGAACCGGCGAATGACCGCGCGCGGGTGCGGCCCGGACCTCCGGGCCGCACCCGCGCGGCGGGGGCTCAGCAGTAGAGGTTGGCGCCCGGGCTGACCCCGAGGATGCCCGTGAACTGCTGGTACTTGCTCACGCGGCTCTGCACCTGCGCCGGGTTGCGGCCGTCGCACTCCAGGGAGCCGTTGATGGAGCGGATGGTCTGGCCGAAGCCGGCCTGGTTCACCATGGCGTTGTGCGGGGTCATGGTGCCGGGACCGCTCTGGGTGTTCCAGTACCACAGGCCCGTGCGCCAGGCCACGGCCGCGTCCTGCTCCACGCGCCAGGGGTTGCCCAGGAGGTCGATGCCGAGGGCGTCGCCCGCGGCCTTGTAGTTGAAGTTCCAGCTCAGCTGGATCGGGCCGCGGCCGTAGTAGGCGGCCTGTCCGGCGGGGCAGCCGTAGGGCTGGCCCCAGTCGCAGTAGTGCGGGTAGTTGGCCGTGTTCTGCTCGACCACGTACACCAGTCCGCCGGTCTCGTGGCTGACGTTGGCGAGGAAGGCGGCGGCCTCCTGCTTCTTGACGGTGTCGCTGCCGGAGTTGGCGAAGCCCGGGTAGGAGCTCAGCGCCGCGACCAGGCCGCTGTAGGTGTAGAAGCCGTTGCGGCCCGGGAACATCTGGTTGAACTGGGACTCGCTGACGACGAATCCGGACGGGTTCGTGCCGCCGCCACCGCCGCTCGCGGGGGCGTTCCACTTCTGGTTCGCCCCGCCGGTGCAGGTCCAGATCTGCAGCCGGGTGGCGTTGGCGGAGGTGTTGCCGCGGACGTCCAGGCACTTGTTGGCGGCGGGGTTGACGATGTCGCGCGCCGCGGTGACGACCCACTGCTGGTTGGCGCTTCCGGAGCAGTCCCACAGCTGGACCGCGGCCCCGTCGGCCGTGCTGCGGTCGACGACGTCGAGACACTTGCCCAGCGCGCGCAGCGTACCGTCGCCGGGGTTGGACCAGCGCTGGGCGTTGGTCCCGTTGCAGTCGTAGAGCTGTACGGCGGTGCCGTTGGCGCTGTTCGCACCGGCGACGTCGACGCACTTGCCCGCCAGGCCGCTGATCTGGCCGTCCGCCGCGCGGGCGGTCGGCGTCGCGACGAACAACGTGGCCAGGAGTGCCGCGAGGACGGCGAACACCGCTGACGGGCCGAGGACGGAACGTCCTGTGGGAAGCCGTCCGGCGAGGGACGTGGACATGGGGAATCGCTCCTTACCCGGCCCGGGGCCGTGGTCGTGGGGGAGGGAGCTTCACGGGGGTGCTCGGCACGGCGGGCGCGGGTGGTTCGGAGGAGGTCACGCCCGGGCACGGCGCGGCATGCGTCGTGGCGTGCGTCGTGTCCGGGGCGGCGCGAACTGTCCTGCTGCACCGTCCCGTTGAGCCCAGCTAGGTCTAGACCATGCCAGGGTGACGGGGTCACGTCAATACTTGAACAAAGGGGTGCGGCCGGCGCCCGCGGCCCCAACGGCGCACCCCCGTCCTCCGGCCCCGCCCGCAGCGGCGACAATCGTCCTGGAACGGCAGGCCCCGAACCGCCGGACCGGCAGGCCGCGCGCAGCGCGGCGGCCGCCGGCGGGGGCCGGACAGGAAGGAACGACCGCGATGCCCGCGGAGAGCAACTGGGGCGGCAACGTCGCCTTCACCGCACGAACGCTCCACCACCCCGAGTCCGTCGCCGAGCTGCAGGAGATCGTGGCCCGGTCCCAGCGGGTGCGCGCCCTCGGCACCCGGCACTCCTTCAGCACCGTCGCCGACACCGACGGGGAGCACGTCTCGACCGCGCGGCTGCCCGCGGTGATCGACGTCGACCGCACCGCCCGTACCGCCACGGTCGGTTCGGGACTGCGCTTCGGCGAGATCGTCCACGCGATCGACGAGGCGGGCCTGGCCCTGCACAACCTCGGCTCGCTGCCGCACATCTCGGTGGCCGGGGCGTGTGCCACCGGCACGCACGGCTCGGGCACCGGACGGCGCAGCCTGGCCGGCGCGGTCCGCGCGCTGACCATGGTCACCGCCGACGGCGAGCTCACCGAGGTCCGGCGCGGCGACGCCGACTTCGAAGGCTCCGTCGTCGCCCTGGGCGCCCTGGGCGTCGTGACCCGCCTGACCCTCGATCTCGTCCCGGCCTTCGCCGTGCGCCAGACCGTCTACGAGGACATGCCGGGGGAGGAGCTCCGGGAGAACTTCGACGCGGTGATGTCCGCCGGGTACAGCGTGTCGGTCTTCACCCGCTGGCGTGACCGTGCGGCCGACCAGGTCTGGCTCAAGGAGCGGGTCGACACCGACGGCGCGGCGCCCGCACCGCGGACGTGGTTCGGGGCCACCGCGGCCGACGGGCCGCGGCACCCCATCCCGGGCATGCCCGGTACGCACTGCACACCGCAGCAAGGTCTCGCCGGCCCGTGGTACGCGCGGCTGCCGCACTTCCGCCTGGAGTTCACCCCGAGCAGCGGCGAGGAGATCCAGTCGGAGTTCTTCGTCGACCGGCGCGACGCCGTGGCGGCGTTCGACGCCCTGTGGCGGGTGCGGGAGCGATTCTCGTCCGAGGTGCTGATCGGCGAGATCCGCACCGTGGCGGCCGACTCCCTGTGGCTCAGCCCCGCGTACGCCCGGGACAGCGTCGCCTTCCACTTCACCTGGACCCCGGACGCCGCGGCGGTGGCGCGCTCGGTCCAGGTCGTCGAGGAGGCGCTGCGCCCCTTCTCCGCCCGCCCGCACTGGGGCAAGCTCTTCACCCCGTCACCCGCCGAGCTGCGCGAGCTCTACCCGTGTTACGACGACTTCCGGGTGCTCACCGCCCGGCTCGACCCCTCCGGGGTCTTCCGTAACGCCTTCATGCGGCAGCACTTCCCCGACTGACCCGGCGTGCGCGCCCCGACCGCCGCTGACGTGCCGCCCGTCGGGGGCGGTCATAGACTGACCGCGGTCGGAATGTCCCGTAACGAGAGAGTTGGGCATCATGTCCAAGCGAGGCAACAAGCGGCGCGCCCGGAAGAAGAAGGGCGCCAACCACGGCAAGCGTCCCAACGCGTGACACCCGCCGTGCCGCGGGGGACCCCCGCCCCCGCGCCGCGCGCGGAACCCCTGGCCTGGGGGGGGCGAACAGAAA